>NZ_JBHUJB010000027.1:0-5070 GCF_042683245.1 Rubritalea tangerina | reverse complement strand
AAAGTCGCCTAACTAACCTACCAATAATTTAGACACTCCCTGACCGAAATCCGTGGGGAAGCTCATTAGCCTAAATATGAAGCTCCTTACTATATTAGTTCCGATACTCATACTTTCTTCATGTAACCGTCTTTCTCATGATAAATCTGAATCAATACGTGCTTGGAGTATTTCACCCGAAGTAAATAAAAGACAAAATTCAGCCTCCTTCTCTTTCCAAAAATCAAATGGTTCATTGATTGTCGTTTCTACATCGGCACTTTCAGTAAAGTCTGGCGGTATGTGTTACTCAGGAGAACCGATTGCTCCTACAGGATTTTACGTTTACCCAGGTGGTCATAAAGTAAGTTCTATCGACTTGGCTCTTGAACTCATAGATAAGATTGACGGTTTAGATTTTCCAGATCTCAACTCTTCACTCATCAGCAATTAACAACTCCATTGGAGCCCGATAAATTGACCTCGTCTAACAAGACGCTAATTTGCCGATGCTATAAGGCTTCATTCGCTACTACAGCACCAGACCAGCTCCACTAAATTACCTCTGGCTAACAAGACGCTGCACCCAACCGCTCACCGCGGTTGACTTCCGCTCTCCTCTCACGCAATTCTAACTTAAACCCACAATCAAAGCTTCTCGGTCGTGTTCGCGGCTGGTGTGCTTTACGTTAGGCTAAATATACACGTACTCACACATGAAGGATACATTCATCCCAGTCACTAAGGACGAAGATAACGAACAGCCCATTCCTACTATCTGGCGTCCGCTGATTCACTCTATAGTAGATCGCTTAGTTGATCACGACTACGGTATCTCAGGTGGGTTATCTGGTGTTTTACCTGTCACAAAAGAGACATCAGATCAAATCAAAAACTATATCGACGATTACGGCGAGGTTCTGTCACGTTTACCCGAAAGAACTTGGGATTCATCTGTCTGTATATGGATGGAAACACACTGGGATATCCTAGTTGATCTATGGACTGAGGGCGAAGGAAGAAGTGATCTAGTTCTAGGAGCAAAGGTCTTCGAGACGAATTCTCAGTACTCAATCGAAGTTGATATGGTCTACGTGCCATAACTATGTATAAAATTGCCTAACAAGACGCTGCACCCAACCGCTGACCGCGGTTGAGCTTCGCTCACCATTTCCACCCCTCTATCCGTAAACAATAAATCACAGTACATTCCCCCGTCAGCGGTGCGGTGTGCTTTACGTTAGACTAAATTGAAACACCGAAACTACATTCTAAAAAATTACACGGTCCAAATCGTTGACTATGGAGTTTATTCTGTGTCTCACAAAGGTACGGAGGTGCCAGATAGAAAAACTACTGGGGGTGTCTGGTTCGAAATTCAAGATGAGAAGTTAGTTAACCAATCAACCCGCATTCTTCCAAATGACAAACAACTATTCGGTATTAGGTACATTGTCACAGGTCCGAAAAAGCATGAGTCCATCGAACTCGTGAACACAGTCGAATTTCCCTCAGGCATGGTGATTGGTGGGAAAGCGGTATATGAATCCCAATTCACGTCACACAACACTACTGATTATAGGATTCCATCACTATACAGCTTTGATGATTCACCCATAACATCAGGCCCTTACACCTTTAAGGTCTCTATGCGAGGTGTCACTCTGCTGACCAAAACACTAAAAATCGACTTTGTCTAACAAGACGCTGCACCCAACCGCTGACCGCGGTTGAGCTTCGCTCACCATTTCCAACCCTCTATCCGTAAACAATAAATCAAAGTGCATCCCCGTCAGCGGTGCGGTGTGCTTTACGTTCTACTAGATGATACCAGTCCTCTGCACCATGCATCTGAGTACAGCTCTCAGGTGTCGCAGGGGATTATTTGTTTATTGGCATTTCGTAGATATCATTTCTACTCGGCTGTCCCAGAGCCTAGTCAACAACACTTCATTGCACTCAGCTTCAATACGTTATAAGTCATTTCTAGAGACTCTCATGAGAGTCGCATCACCCATTCGTATTTCGCCCTTCTATCTTTTCTTGATTCAGCAGCCTTTTTGATAGCCGTGTTGCCCTATTTTCTGTCTAATTCAAGCCGTCGTGATTTTCGCGTCTACCACTGTTTTGCGTGTATTGGTTTCTGCTAGATTTTTGCAGTCTGACCAAGGGCGGCAGCGTTTCGACACACAAGCATGCAAGCTACATCGATTTTAGTAGAACAAGACGCTGCACCCAACCGCTGACCGCGGTTGAGCTCCGCTCACCATTTCCAACCCTCAATCCGTAAACAATAAATCACAGTACATTCCCCCGTCAGCGGTGCGGTGTGCTTTACGTTCTGCCAAAAAAATGAAACTATCGAAGTATTCCACTTTAAGCTTAGTTGCTTTTCTAATTGGAGTAATAACGGGTTGGTCTTTACGCCCCATAATCGAGGAAGAACCTCCAGTTCCACTAGCTGAATACGGTGGAACTTTTGACTTCGGCTTTAGTGCTGAAATAACGTATCACACTGAAAATAAGAAAGAAGGGAACGACTTTGTGATACATGAGACAACTTGGACATGGACTTTTCACAACCGTTCGGAGTTGCCCATTAAATTTTCGATACCTAGTCAGAGAATCTGTTTGGATCGCAGTATTTTCAGTAGGCAATTCATAGACATTCCCGAATCCATGTTAGTTGACCCTCCTATCACCATAGCTCCTGGTGAGAAGAAACCCCTTACTGCAAATCGCGGGGAGATATCGTGGCACAACACTAAAGAGAGAGAATTGGGATTCCAGATTGTTGCCAAGATTGATGAGACATTTCACATCCTTGGTTGTGCTGCTAATGTACGTGAAATTCGGTAGGCAGAACAAGACGCTGCACCCAACCGCTGACCGCGGTTGAGCTTCGCTCACCATATCCAACCCTCAATCCGTAAACAATAAATCACAGTACATCCCCGTCAGCGGTGCGGTGTGCTTTACGTTCTACTGGATAGACCCATTGCAGAGTGCTCCACTACTATTCCTATATAGACAAGACAGCATCTAGTTGCTTTACGTAACTTCTGCGGCCTAGAAGTTGCGATGATCACACAGAAGCTGTGTATGCGGGACTCTGGAGATTCATCATCGTGAACTTTATGATCATTACTCCTAACTCGCATAGCTGGGTATGCCTCCCAGAACTCTCGGCCTTCCATACGATGAGCCAAATCACGTTTTTAGGTTCGCATCACTTTGAGAGATCCTCGACGTCGAGATCTCAATGTAAATGACCGGTGATAGAACGACCTTGCTACACAGCTGCAGAAATCTATGATCCTTGGCGACAGATAATCTTCCATCCAGTTGGAAACCATCTATAGCACCATTTTGTAGAACAAGACGCTGCACCCAACCGCTGACCGCGGTTGACTTCCGCTCACTTCTTCAACTCTTCCATCCGTAAACAATTAATCAACGCGCATTCCCTGTCAGCGGTGCGGTGTGCTTTACGTTCTATCAGATATATCCTCAGCTTGCGTGCTCAACTAGCTATTTCAGTGCAGACGAGACAGCAGAGAAGTTTGATCGTTTTCCGAAATTTAAGAACTTTCTGACATTGTCCATAGGCTGCGCATTCGGAACTCTGGAGTTACATCATCATGAACTTAACGAACATTCTTCATAGCTCGCATAGCTGGGTAAGACTTCCTGAGCTCTCAGCCTTCCATGCAATGAGCCAAATCAGTTTTTAAGTTTCCTGCGTTTCTAGAGATCCTTGGCATCGCCCCCTAAATGTAAATGAACTGTGATAGAACGACCTTGCTACACAGTTGCATGAATCTAAGATCCTTTCCGGAAGATAACCTTCCATCCAGTTGGAAACCATCGAGTACACAAGCTTGATAGAACAAGACGCTGCACCCAACCGCTGACCGCGGTTGAGCTTCGCTCTCCTCTTCCAACCCTCAATCCGTAAACAATAAATCTCAGTTCATCCCCGTCAGCGGTGCGGTGTGCTTTACGTTAGCCTAAATAATGCCCAAGCGTATCACATACTTTCTAATCATTCTCGGGCTTGGTATAATTATCGGTTCATCATTCCGCAGTATACGAGGCTATTATGCCATTATCCCAATTATAGAAGATTCTAGGCCACTACTTACAGAAATCACAAACCATCACAAATCTACTGGAACTTATCCCAGCCATATATGGTTTCGCTCCAAAGGTGATATTCTTAGTACTTCAGAAGGTCGTATTTGGACATATTACAATCCCCCACTTATAAACCACAAAGGTAAGGAGATAATTTTAGCAGTTCCAGTAAATCATAATGATGACTACTTAATAGGATATTCAGATGGAGCATTTCTAGTTAGAAGTGCTTCCGAGCTACAAACTTCCGCTATAAACTGACTTTGGCTAACAAGACGCTGCACCCAACCGCTGACCGCGGTTGAGCTCCGCTCACCATATCCAACCCTCAATCCGTAAACAATAATTCTCAGTACATCCCCCGTCAGCGGTGCGGTGTGCTTTACGTTCTATCAGATATATCCACAGCCTGCGTACTAACTAGCTATCACAGTATAGATAGGACAGCTAAAAAAGCGTAATGTACATTACAAAGACATTCGCCATTACTTCCCTATTGTGGGGCAGTGTATTCGGGACTCTGGAGGCCCATCATCGTGAACTTTGCGTACGTTCTTCATAGCTCGCATAGCTGGGTAAGACTTCCAGAACTCTCAGCCTTCCATGCGATGAGCCAAATCAGTTTTTAGTTTCGCATCACACACTCCGAGATCCTTGACGTCGGCACCTATATGTAAATGACCTGTGATAGAACGACCTGGCTACAAAGTTGCATGAATCTACGATCCTTTCCGAAAGATAACCTTCCATCCAGTTGGAAACCATCGAGTACACAAGCTTGATAGAACAAGACGCTGCACCCAACCGCTGACCGCGGTTGAGCTCCGCTCACCATTTCCAATCCTCAATCCGTAAACAATAAATCATAGTACATCCCCGTCAGCGGTGCGGTGTGCTTTACGTTCTACTAGAGATATCCCATTGCAGAGTGCTCAACCAGATTACTCAGTGCAG
>NZ_JBHUJB010000026.1:0-2251 GCF_042683245.1 Rubritalea tangerina | reverse complement strand
AAAGTCGCCTAACTAACCTACCAATAATTTAGACACTCCCTGACCGAAATCCGTGGGGAAGCTCAGTTTAAGAGTTCTACAAAATCATAAATTTACAATTCAAAGAACTATTCCCGTAAATGACGGCTGGGGAAACCCATACAAGTATAAGTTAATTGAGAGTTCTGACCCTATTACTTTTGAAATACGAAGTTTGGGCCCAGACGGCATACTAAGTAATGATGATCTTACTGTGGTTTATATCATAAATCAGGATAACACCAATTTTGCAGAACAAGACGCTGCACCCAACCGCTGACCGCGGTTGAGCTCCGCTCACCATTTCCAACCCTCAATCCGTAAACAATGAATCATAGTTCATCCCCGTCAGCGGTGCGGTGTGCTTTACGTTCTACTAGATGATGCCAGTCCTCTGCTCTATGCACCTGCGTTCAGCTCTCAGGTGTCGCAGGGGATTATTTGTTTATAGGCATTCTGTAGATTACTTTTCTACTCAGCTGGCCCAGAGCCTAATCTAGAATACTTCAGAAGACTCACGATCAATACGTTATAATCTATTTCCAGTAGTTCTCGTTAGTGTCGCATCACTCATTCATATTTGGCCCTTCTATCTTTTATGGATTCAGCATCCTTTTTGATCGCCGTGTTGCCCTATTTTCTGTCTAATTCAAGCCGTCGTGATTTTCGCGTCTACCCCTGTTTTGCGTGTATTGGTTTCTGCTAGATTTTTGCAGTCTGACCAAGGGCGGCAGCGTTTCGACACACAAGCATGCAAGCTACATCGATTTTAGTAGAACAAGACGCTGCACCCAACCGCTGACCGCGGTTGAGCTCCGCTCACTATTTCCAACCCTCTATCCGTAAACAATAAATCACAGTACATCCCCGTCAGCGGTGCGGTGTGCTTTACGTTGGGCTAAATCACATGAAACCTTCTATAAAATTATTCTCACTGTTTACATATACATTTATATGTATTTCCTCTGCTGAAATAATCCGTTATCAGGACTTATCTTGGAGTACAGACATTATAAGAAATGGTAAAGAAACTGCGTTATCGAATTCTATGATCGCGCATTTAGAAACTGCATTTATGTCAGCAGAAGATCTGGCTAAGAAATGTTCTACAGGTATTAGAATATCTGTGAAAATCTCCCATTTTAAACCAACGCAGTTGGTTGTACTCAATGACTATAAATCTAATTTAAAACTACAGCCCATACCCTGTATTGGGTGGAGAGAATACTCGCACATAGATACTAATGCTATGACTTTGAACAGAACCACGAAAGTATTAGACCAAGATTCTCTCAAGAATTCTCCCAAATTAATTGGAACATCAGATCTCTGGAAGGTTCTTAATCAAGAAGAAATACCAGACTTCAATCTAACCTATAATGGCGGTGATAGTGTGATTGTTGAATTATTTGCCGACGGGAAGTTCAAGAAACTAGTCTATTCTAATCCATCACTTTACCCGCAAAAACAAAATTTAGAATTCAGGAAAGCCCTACATAATCTGCTCACAGAATTAAAAATTGAAACAAGTGGTATCGTGTATCTGAAACCTGATCCAAGCTCAGAAAACTAGCTTGCCCAACAAGACGCTGCACCCAACCGCTGACCGCGGTTGAGCTCCGCTCACCATTCCCAACCATCAATCCGTAAACAATAAATCATAGTACATTGCCGAGTCAGCGGTGCGGTGTGCTTTACGTTCGGCTAAAAAATATGCACCTCAAGATCTCACTAATCCTTGCGCTGTTCTGTCTTCTAACTTCGTGTCATAAAAATGATAATGTTGAGTTCAGCGGTATGACTAGCTTCACCTTCAATGGGCTGAGGATTACGAGTCTTCCTAATCAGGGAAAGGGGGAACATTCTATTTCGCCTGTAGATTTCATTTATACTTGGTCTGGGAAGTCTCTCACGGTCAAGGATAACCAAAATGGAACATTTACTGTGAAGACACCTGTTATTGATGAATTAGCTGTTTCTAGCACCCAAACTCTAACATTTGACGATTCAGGGAAACCAACTGTAACACCGTAACACAAACTTGCCGAACAAGACGCTGCACCCAACCGCTGACCGCGGTTGAGCTCCGCTCACCATTTTCAATCCACCATCCGTAAACAATAAATCATAGTACATCCCTGTCAGCGGTGCGGTGTGCTTTACGTTAGTGAGCTTCCCCAAAATCCTAGGCAGGGGGTGTCCTAATTCATTAATATGAACCAAGGACAAACCA
>NZ_JBHUJB010000025.1:0-62963 GCF_042683245.1 Rubritalea tangerina | reverse complement strand
AACAACTAACTCAAAGCTCTTTTAAATAACCGAAGCAGATTTACTGAACCAAAAGCAACACGCTAGGGTCGGTAGAGGTCGTGCTGAACTTAAGAAATTGTCGAAGGCAAGTGACTCAGTTTGAAGACTGAACACAGCTAAGTGGCCAACTTAAGGACGCAGTCCGACCTCTGGTGACCATAGCAGAGTGGAACCACCCGGTCCCGTTCCGAACCCGGAAGTGAAACACTTTAGCGCCGATGGTAGTTGGACGATAGGTCCTGTGAGAGTAGGTCGTCGCCAGGTTATATGCCCGCTTCTAGCTAACGCTGGAAGCGGGCTTTTTTTGTGTCGCGAATGAGTGGGAGTTGGTTAGAAGTATGTGGTGATCTAAGGATTGCAGGTGAGCGGGGAATCGCGTAGTTTTGTTTGAAGGAGATGATAGCATTTGTAGAAGGAGGAAATAGCCCAGTGCGAGGGCTCGCTGATGAGGTTGAGGGTATCTTTTCTGAGCACGGATTGTTGTCCAAGTCACCTGATTTTGCGTATCGATCTCAGCAGCAGGAAATGGCGGTGGAAGTTGCGAAGGCTTTGGAGGAATCGAGGGTGCTGACCGTTGAGGCTGGAACGGGTGTTGGTAAGTCTTTGGCTTACTTAATACCAGCGGTGAAGTTTGCATTGGCGAGTGGTCGGAAGGCTGTGTTATCGACGCATACGATTAACTTGCAGGAGCAACTTACGGGAAAGGATATTCCCATTGTTAGGAAGTTATTGGGGGAGGACTTTGACGCGGTATTACTTAAGGGACGTCAGAATTACGTGTGTCCTTTACGTCTACGTATAGCAATGGATTCTAAGGGGGATTTATTTACTAGTAGTGAGGTAGAAGAGCTCAAAGAGATTTGGGAGTGGGCTGAAGGGACCAAAGACGGCACACTTAGTGAGTTAGATTTTAGGCCGAGTCCTAAGGTGTGGAGTCAGGTCTGCAGTGAGGCTCATATTTGTACGCCGAGGACATGTGGGACGCGTGGGAATTGTTTTTATCAGAAAGCGAGACGACGCGTCGAGAAAGCGGACGTGGTAGTTGTCAATCACACCTTATTTTTCTCTCTTTTAGATTCAGTGATGGAAGAGAGGGACGAGCGTGACAAGGGATATATCTTTGCGAATGATTTTGTAATTTTTGATGAGGCTCACACATTGGAAGACATTGCAGCAAATCAGCTGGGGTTGAGGATGAGTCAGTCCGGATTGAGGTTTGATGTTTCTAGGTTGTATAACCCAAGGAACAAGAAAGGGCTCTTGAAGCAACTGAGGAGTGGAGAAGGTATTCAGGCTGCGGAGGACTTGTTAGAACGAGCTCAAGATTTTTTTGATGAACTGGCTGAGTCGATACAATTCGGTCAATATTCGAAAGAATCGAGGGTGAGAGAAGCTGATATTGTTGATAATACTCTGGCGGAGCCTTTGCGCAAGCTATGGAACATCATTGAGAATGAGGCAGAGAAGTTAGATAAGGAATCAGCAACTCGTAAAGAACTGATGGATGGGGCGCGGAGATTGAGGGAAATGCATGGAACTCTGCGTTTGTTTTTAGACCAGACTGATGAGGAGAGTGTGTATTGGGTAGAGAAGGGGGGACGTGATGGAGATGTTTTAAGTTTGCGTTCAGCACCGATCAATGTCGCGGACAGATTGAGGGAAGTGATGTTTGGTAAGGGGCGCACATGCGTGCTGACGAGTGCGACTTTGAGTGCAGGTGAGGAAGACATGAGCTACTTCAGGCGGCGGGTTGGGGCCGAGCATGCTAAAGCTGTGCAGATCGGTAGCCCATTTGACTATCAGAAGCAGATGGAAGTGTATGTGATGCAAGCGATGCCAGATCCAGGCACGGACAAATATGAAGCATCGTTAGTGCATTGGATTGAGAGGGTTCTAAAGTACACCGAGGGCAAGGCATTTGTTCTTTTTACAAGTTACAAGGTGATGCGCAATGTGGCCGACGCGATGGAGGATTATTTTGATGAGATGGGCTGGAGGCTGTTAGTTCAGGGGGATGGGACACCTCGGCATAAGATGGTGGAAATTTTCCGAAATGACGTGCACAGCGTGTTATTTGGAACGGATAGTTTTTGGGCAGGTGTGGACGTACCGGGTGAAGCTCTGAGCAATGTGATTGTGACGCGTTTGCCTTTTTCTGTTCCTGACCACCCGGTGGTTCAATCGAAGATTGAGGCGATAGAAGCTGAGGGGGGGAATGCCTTTATGGACTATTCAGTACCAGAGGCAGTGATTAAGTTACGTCAAGGGGTTGGGCGATTGATTCGCTCAGAGAAGGATAAGGGGGTAGTGGTGATTTTAGATAACCGTGTTGTTACGAAACGATATGGAAAGACGTTTTTGAAGGCTCTACCCGACGCCCCAGTGAAGGTGGTGAAGAAGTGAGCCTTCTAGCAAATGGAAAGTTGGGGAGGACGAGGCTAACAGGGTTGTAGTTCTAGTGAGTGAATAGTCTCTCCGGTGAGTGACTGCGAATGCAGGTGGAGTTTTTTATCATCTGCGATGCAGGATATGAGTGTGGCACGGTCGAGTTGGGGACCGCCGCCGACGAGCTGCGCATAGGGGAAGGTTTCTGTGGCAGGAATCAGAGCTGGGCGGTGGGTATGGCCTGAAATGATTGCCTGAGCCCCCCATTTGGTGAGACTGTCGTGCCAGAGGATGCGGCTGCGCTTGCTGAACCAGTCGTATCCTTTGTCGGTGGTTTCATCGGTCCAACGCAGAGGGATATGGCAACAGACGAGGCGGTATGGGGCGTTCTTGAATGTTGGTTGTTCGATGATTTGCTCGAGCCATTTCGCTTGAGCGACGCGCATGTCATGGCATGAGACACGTCCGAAGAGGTAGGGGTGGTCGTCGTCTTTATCTTCTCCTGTATCGAGACAGATAAGTGCTACTGGGCCCACACGGAATGCGGACCAGGGGAGGTCTTCAGGCGAGCTCACAAAGTCTTGGAAATCACCAGCGTAGTTACCTCTGAGGTCATGATTTCCGCGGAGTGGAATGATGGGGAAGGGGAATGATTGGCCTGCGGGACATAGTACTGAGTTAGGGATGTCATCGGCTTGGTACCAATCGTTGGAGATGTCTCCATTCCAGAGCATAAACTCGCTTTCTTTGGGAGTTTTCTCGAAGAGAGTTTTGAGAGTTTCTTCTTTTTTGTGGGTATCATTCCAAATGGAGAAGTGGCAGGAAGGGTTGTTAGAGGAGAGAGTTTTGAAGGAACGTACTTCACCGTGTTCGACTGTTGGAGTTTTACGGTCAAAGGTTTCGGTAACGGCACGGAAGTAGTATGTGGTATTTGGTGTGAGGTGGTGAAGTTTGACTTTGAGGTGATTGTCACCAGAGGGACGCATGCCCCAGTTGTCGCCATCGGCACGCTGGTCTAGTTTATCAGGGGCTGTGCCATATTCTACGTAGCCTTTGGCTCGAGTCGTGGTGCGCCAGACTGCCGAGATGGAATCTTCACGTGGCGCCATGAGAACGGGGTGAGAAGCTGCGATTTTTGCGGAAGCTGGCTGAGCCTTTTCAGCAAGGGTGAGTGCTGGGGTAAGTGAGCCGATACTGGCACTGAGTTTGATAAAGTTACGTCGATCCATGTTACAATTGGGTATATCGTTTGGTGATACTATTGAGATAACGTTGGAGTTTTATCCTGTCTATCGCGGGGACAGGGTGGTGTGGGAAATGCTATTGAAAAGCGATTTTTATCCCTTTTGATTTCCAAAAGTTGGTGAGTTGGGTTTCTAGGGGGGAGAGTTGGTTTTCAGCGATGAGCTGGGGGAATGGATCTGAGTGGCGGGAACGTTTTTGGCATGCGGCTAGCCAGGATTTGATTTCGGACCTTCCATTGGATGTTTGATGGTAGAAGTGATGGGTGAGGATGAGTGAGATGGCGTAGAGGTGGTAGACTTGTTCTGGTTCTCTGAGGGCATTGAACTCGCGCCAATCGGACGAGCTCATAGTGAGCAATTGTTTGAGTGGTGGTACTGAGATGGAGGACGATTGGTTGAGGTGTTGTTTGATATGGTTTTTGACTCGGTCGGTCATATTTTCAAACTGGTAGGACCCTTTTGGAATGAAGGCCGCTGAGAAGTATTCGGCGTTTCCCTCGTAGAACCATGCTGGGGTGTATCCGATGAAGCCATCATTGCAGAGGTGGCTCAGCTCGTGGACGAGCAATTTATAATTCACGCTACGGCCTTGTGGGAGGTCGATGAACTGGTCGGCCCTGAGGAAGACTGCTTTTTGGCGACCTGAGTAATATCCAGCCGAGTTCGCAACACCGCCCGCACGAGTGTAGTTTTCTAGGTCACTGAAAATGTGGATAGCGGGCTTTTGGGCATCACTTGACTGAGGGAGTTGCAGGAGTGGGAGGGGGATTCGCTTGATGGCAGCCGGGACCGACTCGGCAGATTTTGCAAACTCTCGGACCTTGTGGTAATCGAGTTTCTTATCAGAGAGGAAGCGAAAGGATTTTGTTTCGTAGAGGAAGGGGGGAATGTCTGACTTATGTGCAATGACCTTGGGCAGTGCGCTGGTATTTTGGAGGCGCTTCGGCCAGCTGGTAGATTCAGCATAGAGGCAATGGGAGAGGAGGAGGGTAATGAGGGAGAGGAGGGGTTTCATCAGAAGGGTTTACAAGTACGTATTGCTTGGCTTAGTAGGCTAGCTGGCCATTGGCCAGGAGCTGTTTCTTTGTTGCCAAGGTACCCGTAATTTAGCAATGAGCCAAGCTGAGAGTAGAGGACGCGTGAGACGGGTGCGAGAGTGCCCATGCCCATGAGGGAGATGCCGATTGGATGTCCTTCTTGCATGAGGGTGGCGCAGCGGTGCATATCGTCGAGCGAGTTGTGATGGACTGCCATTTTAACGATGTCGGCGCCGAGATCGACAGCTTGGCGGATTTTATCACGGAGGAAATCGGTGTCGGGAGTTTTCTTGAAATCATGGAATGAAGCTACGACGAGGGCACCATTGGTGCGTGCGAGATCTGCAGCTGGCTGCATCTCAGCTAGGTTCGCTAGTTCGATATCGACGAAGGTTGCGAGTGGTGAGAGCCCACCAATGAGCTGGCTTCTTTGCTCTGAGGTGAGTGGGGCGAGGCCCCCTTCTGACTGGCAGCGCGCAGTGATGAGGGTCTGGAGCTGGCTGGCTTTGAGCTTAATGAGCACATTGCGGACTTGTTCTAAATTGCGCAAGAGGCCATCGAGACGGAATTCAACGATTTCACATTCGTCTGCTGAGTATGGGTAATCGAGCAGGCTAGCATCTGCGATGGAGCCTACGGTTTTTGGTCCTTGAGGCATGCTTGGGTGGCTGCGGTTCATACTCATGCGGCAGATGCTGGACTGGCGTTGCTCAAGATTCAACAAGAATTCTGAAGTGGAGAGGAAGGTGGTGATTGTGCAGGAAATAGTGGATTGAGTTAGGAGTTTGGCACAGTGCGGGTGAGGGTGTGCATATCTTGTTGTGGGTGTGTCAGAATCGTAAAAAATTGCCTTTCGTTTCGGGAAATTCGTGCTTACTTTCCGCGCCATGAGCTGCAACGCTGGACCGAGGATGAAAATGGACCCGACGCTCCACACGGACAAGAAGCCGTCGTGGATTAAAGTGCGTTTACCGAATAACCCGGTATTTTGGGACACGAAGTCGATGGTTAAAGACTTGAATCTAGTGACAGTTTGTGAGGAGGCGCAGTGTCCGAACCGTTGGGAATGCTGGGGGCAGGGAACTGCGACATTCATGATTGCTGGAGAGAAGTGCACGCGTGCGTGCGGCTTCTGCGCTGTCAAGACTGCAAGGCCTGACCCATTGGAGGATGACGAGCCACAGCGTGTAGCTGAGGCGACTCGTCGGATGAAACTCAAGCATGTTGTGATTACAGCAGTGGCACGAGACGATCTCAAGGACGGGGGAGCGGAACACTTTAAGAAGGTGATTAATGAGGTACGTGCGGTCAATCCAGGGATCATCATTGAGGTCTTGGTACCTGACTTTAATGATCGCGATTGGGCTCTGAAGATGGTGATGGAAGCGCGTCCGCACATTTTCAACCACAACTTAGAGACTGTAGAGCGGCTGACGCCATTGGTGCGCTCCCGAGCTAAGTACTGGCGCTCATTGTCCGTGTTGAAGAAATCTCACGAGATGGTAGAGGGCAAGGTGGCGGTGAAATCCGGTATTATGCTTGGCTTAGGTGAGACTCAGGAAGAGGTTGAAAAAGCCATGGATGACCTGTTAGATCACAATGTGACAGTGTTGACTTTGGGGCAATATTTACGCCCGACACCGCGGCATTTGCCAGTCGTGGAGTACATCAAACCTGAGAAGTTTGAGGAACTCAAAGAGATTGCATTAAAGAAGGGTTTCCGTCATGTGGCTTCAGGGCCATTAGTGCGTTCTTCTTACCACGCGGCAGATTTCCGTCCGGAATTAGATGTGGTTGATGACATTGAAGCGGCGCTTCGTGGAACGACCGACTTGGAGGTGAAGCCGAGTGATTTACCGATTCCACAGGCGAAGGCTGATGTCTTTCAGGCGACATTGAACCAAGAGACTGCTCAGTAAGTGAATTTTGAAATAAGTAAGCGCTCCATCAGTGATGGGGCGCTTTTTTTGTGTCGCTCTCTTGGGCGGGCTTAACCACGCCCCATTGGTCTATTCCGAGTCGAGAGATGGTATTAGAGGGCTTTGATATTGGTCAAGTGTTGAGCGCTGATTGAGGGATGGACACGACCTTTGAGGTTCTGTTTGTTCTTGGTGAGCAAATCATCGACATTTTTGATGTCTTTGAGCCAGGTAGATTTTTTGGCATCGAGAGTGATCGTGCCTTTGGTGGGGTTGATTCTCAAGGTGGTGAAGAGTGGGTCTTTATACTTGGCGAGTCTCACTTTGCCACCGAGCCAGAAGTAGGAAGCTGAGTTAATGTGAAGGTAGTGGATGTCATCGATTTCATGGTGGCTGTCCAGGTGGCTATGGCCATTGATTGCGAGGAGGATTTTATCTTTATGGGAGGAGAGGATTGACTGCATTTCTTTTGCGTTATCGACTGCGCCGTCACCCGCCAGTGGTTGGTGGCTCACGATGAGCACTGGAGTGGTGGCGTCACTCAGTTCCTTCTTTAGCCAAGTTTGTTGTTTCGGTCCAATGTATGAGGGGTAGCCACCATGGGTGTGGTGAGTGGGGGAGCCTTTTTCATTTCCATCGAGCACGATGATTTTGATGCCTGAAATTTCTTGTGTGTAGTAAGTAGCGGGCATGCCCCATGATTTGAGGACATCTTCCCTGGTTTTTCTGTGATCGAGGTCATGGTTCCCCATCACATGGAGGGTGTGTTCTTGGGCTTGGTTGAACTTATCGATGTGGGGTTGTTGCTTGGCATCTGGAGTTGCGAAGTCGCCAAGTTGGATCAGGGCATCGGGCTTCACTGACTTCATGGTTTCAAGAAAGGCCTCAAGTCGGGTTGGGGCGTCGTCTACAAAGCCGATGTGAGGATCTGCAATTAAACCAAAAGCAACCGCTTTGGGAAGCTTGGCGACTTTTGCCTGTAAGGCTGAGGGCAGGAAGATGCTAGTTGTCCCAGCTGCGATTAGTTTGAGTGAATTTCTGCGTGTGGTATGCATAGATACAAGAGTACAGCTATTCCTGGAGGTCTCTAAGTGAAATGTTGAAAATGCTATAAAGGTGTGCAAATAGCTATCTTTGGGCGGGAGTGAGAAGTGTGTTGAGTGGGAGGAATACGAGTCGATCGATGGGAAGGGTGGTGGTATTTCGGTAGGGAGAAGCTGCTGACTCGAACAACACGACGAGTTGGTTCTTGTAGAGGCAAATGCCCTCTGACATTGGAGGCAGAGTGTGCTTGGCGATTTTATTCTGGGGGAGTAGGTGCAGGAGGGGCTGGGGGCTTGTTTGTTGGGTAAGTGGCTTTGAGAAGATTTCTATAGAGCTATTGTTTCTTCTGCCATAGGAGCGACTGAGGATATAATGTGATGGGGTGATTACGAGGCCTTGAACGCGGCTTGGGAGGGTTATGAAGGTGTGCGGGTGGTCAGGTGTTTTATGGTTTGAGAGGCAGAGAACTGCAGAGTTGTTAGGGTGAGTAGGTGAGTTCAGTTTAGGGAGGAGCTTTGAGGAGTAGGACTTTGACCACATCGAGTGGTGGGTAAATTCACCGACGAAAAGAGTGTTTGGGGAACTGAAGCAAAATGAGGCAGCTGATGGGGAAGCCCATTGGGCGCTAGCTCGTAATGAGGTGTGGTGTCTCCAGAGGTTCTTGGGAGGCAGCTCAAACTTAAGAATGAGTTGGTCAGAGGCGATGTAGAGGGCATTGTTATGGATACTGATGCCTCCTACATGGCCTCGATGTGGGCTGGCGTCTTGGTGGTGGAGGGCGAATGAGGTGGTGAGTTTTTGTGAGTCTTGATGCACTACTGAAACATAGGAGGTATGCCCCTTTTTGTAGTGGCTTATAAAGAAGCTTGTATGTTGAGGGCTGTGGCAGAGGCCCTGGGGGACATAGCCCTGGGCGAGTCCTGGGATAATGGGGCCAAGTTTCGCGTGATGCTGAGTGAGAGCAGCGCTATGGATGCTCTTTGTGATGGGAGTTTGTGTTAATGGGGCTGCTATGAGCAGGGAGGAAAACAGGATGTAAGCAAGGGCCGTCTGCAACATAATCATTGAGTGTACTCTTGGGTAAAGGTGACACAATTTATACCATTTCTCGACTCGGAATAGACGCATGGAGTGTGGTTCAGTCTTGTGAAGTTTGCGCTAAGCGATTTCAGAGTAAATCAGATCGTCTTACATAATGGTCTCATAGCCATTCAGTTGTCCATATGACGTGGAGTTCATTCACTCCGCCTTGATATGCTGCAAGTTCATTCCGCCCATTCTGTCTCACTTAATGGTCTAAAAAAACTCAGCTACCGGGAGGGTAGCTGAGTGGAAAAGTTAGAGGGGGCTTAAACGTAGAATGTGTGTCTCGCTTATGAGAATTTCACAGTATGTTTTTTCGAGAGACGGAGGGTGTCACCGGCTTTGGGTGTGACGGCAGCATTTGGGTCGGTGAGCTTGTCTCCATTGAGCTGGATAGCGCCAGGGAGGATTGCTTGTTTTTTGAGCTCACCATTTGATTTCTTGAGGTTGAAGCCAATTTGGAATGCGTTAGAAGCCATTGTTAGGACTGTGAGTTCCTCTGGGAAATCAGCTAGGGCAACTTCTGTTGCGCCGGCACCTTGGTCACCTTTTGAGCGGTCGAGCCATTTTTGGACAGCTGCTGCGGCAGAGGCACCGTCATGGTAGCGCGCTGTGATTTGGCGTGCGAGTTCGAGTTTTGCATCACGTGGGTGGAGCGATTCATCGCGTTTGGAGCCGAGCAACATGAGGTAGTATTTATCCATGAGTTCATCAGAGATACTCATGAGTTTATTGACCATTTCAGGGGCTGGCTCGGATACTCCGACGTAATTCTGTGAGGACTTTGACATTTTTTTCACGCCGTCGAGTCCTTCTAGCAGAGGCATGAGCATGACCACTTGTTGGGGGAGTCCTTCTTCTTTTTGGAGGTCGCGACCGACGAGGATATTAAAGAGTTGGTCGGTGCCGCCGATTTCGACATCTGATTTGACAACGACTGAATCCCAGCCCTGCATGATGGGGTACTGGATTTCATGGAGGCGGACCTCTTTGCCTTCAGCGATTCGAGACTTAAAGTCTTCCCGCTGGAGCATTTGTTGCATGGTCACGCGGCCATTGAGTTTGAGTACCTGATCGTAGGTCATTTTATTGAACCAATCCCCATTGTAGACGACTTCTGTTTTTTCAGGGTCGAGAATTTTGAATGCTTGGGTGGTGTAGGTTTCGGCATTAGCGAGGACCTCTTCACGGGTGATTGGTGGGCGGGCAGCGGAGCGTCCGGTGGGGTCACCGACAGTAGCGGTGAAGTCGCCGATGATGAGCACAGCGGTGTGGCCGAGTTTCTGGAACTGGCGCAATTTTTCGATGGCTACGGTGTGACCGAGGTGGATATCAGGAGCTGTGGGATCGACGCCGAGTTTGACGCGCAGCGGGCGGCCGAGCTCAAGTTTTTCAGCGAGTTCTTTTTCAGAGAGGACTTTGGCGGTGCCGCCGACAAGTTGTTCAAGTGCAGATGACATAGTCAAAAGTGGTAAGTTAGAAATGGGAATGATGCGCCACGGGAAGTGGCGCGGGGTGCTCAGGAATTAGAGAGCGAGGAAGTTTTTCAGCAACTGGAGGCCAGCGTGCTGAGATTTTTCTGGGTGGAACTGGGTGGCAATGAGGTTGTTACGAGTGACCGCGCCATGGAATGTTTGTCCGCCATAGGTGGTGGTGCATGCGACCACCGTTGGATCTTCCGCTTTGGGGAAGAAGGAGTGGACATAATAGAAGTAGGGCTCCTTGCTCATGCCCTGCCACATCGGGTGGTCTGGCTGGGTGGGAGTGACGCCATTCCAGCCCATGTGTGGGATTTTGAGGCCGTCTTCGGCTAAGAACTTAGTATTTTGACCTTTAAAGATCCCCAGACCTTGGGCTGAGGGTGATTCTTCACTGCCCTCGAAGAGTAACTGGTAGCCGACGCAGATGCCAAGAAATGGTTTATCTGCAGCGATCCAGTCCTTGACGGGAGTGGTCATGCCTGAAGCTTCGAGTTTACGTGAGCAGTCACCGAATTCGCCCTGACCTGGTAGGACAAGGTGGGTGAGCCCATCTAGTTCACTTGGAGAGGTGATGAGTTTCGCATCGGCATCGAGTGCGTGAAAGGCATTGAGCACACTTTGGAGGTTGCCAGCTCCATAGTCGATAATTCCTACGTTCATAACTTTGTGGTGTTATGTGTGAGTGTTTGGAGAAGTGAGGTTGCTTAGGCAACGATTAGAGTACTTCTTTGGTGCTGGGAATCCCGGTTACGCGTGGGTCATTTTCCATGGCAATGCGGAGGGCGCGGGCGAGTCCCTTGAAGAGGGATTCGGCGATGTGGTGGCCATCACGACCGTAGAGGACTTCGGCGTGGATATTGGCGCGGAGATTTGCGGCAATCGCTCGGAAGAATTCTTCGACGAGTGAGAATGGGAAGTTCTGGGCATCTGGGGTGCCTTCAGGAAATTTGAACTCGAGGTGTGGGCGATTTGAGAGGTCGACAACCACACGTGAGAGCGTCTCATCCATGGGGAGGTAGGCATGGCCGTAGCGAGTAATGCCTTTTTTATCGCCGAGGGCTTCTTTCAGGCATTCACCGATGACAATGCCGGTGTCTTCGACTGTGTGGTGGAAATCGACTTCGACATCACCATCGACCTTGGCATCGAGGTTAATGAGGCCATGACGTGAGAACAAGGTGAGCATGTGGTCAAAGAAGGGAATGCCGGTATCGATTTCGGATTTCCCTGTACCGTCGATGTTAAGGCTGAGCTGAATTTTTGTTTCAGCGGTATCGCGCTTTTGTGATGCTGTTCTCATAGGACTGGGGGTAGTGTGCGTGAGAAGGCAGGAAGATCAACCCAAAAGAAATGGCGATCTCGGTTAGGAAATCGCCATTGAGGTGGAGTTTAGTCGGTGAGCTCTTCGATAAGTTGGTTTCTTTTTTCGATGGTCGACTTTACGGAGCCAGAGTCTTGCTCAGGGGGGGCAGGAGTGTCCTTTTTCGTCTTATCTGTGTTACCATCTGGGAGAGCAGATTCCGCTTCTTTTGCTTTGCGAGCTTCTTCGGCGGCTTCTTCTTTTTTCTGTTTTTCGATGAGTTTCATTTGGGTGACAGCCTCTGAGTAGCGGCTACTCAGGTAGTCTTTGTGCTCTGCTGGTGGGCGAGTACGGGTAAATTCACGCAGTTTTGTTTTAGCGAGATCGAGGTCATTGGTGTCGAGGGCATTGAAGACTTCGCGGTAGAGCGCGCCACCATCGGTAAATTCTTCGGTGCTTAATTTTTCGATTTTTTTGGTCTCTGTTTTGATTTGGGCGATGACGGACTTAGCCTCTTTCGGGTGGTAGCGATTGAGGGGGAGCCATTTACTTTTGGCGCTGGTGGTCTTTTTGAGTGCAGCCTGGTATTTGGCTTCTTCTGCGGCGAGGAGACGCTCTACCCGGCTTTTTTCCGAGCCGGACAGGCGCTCTAGAGCTTTGTCTCTTTTTGCGATGAGAGCGTCGGCATTGTCGATGATTGCCTGAGCTTTCTTCTGATAGATCGGAAGGAAGCGCAGGGCCATGTCTAGAGAGTCACGGTATGGTTTGGTATTTTTATACTCTTTTTCCATCGTGCTCAGCTTGGTGAGAGCTAAGCCGAACTGGCCTTTACGGGCGAGGGTTTCGAATTGTTTAGCAGCTTGGGCAGCTTCGAATTCGAATTTATTACTATTGATGGCGGCGGCATCGAGCCATTTTCCATCGACTTTGAATGAGCCGGCCTCGACTTTCGCGAGTTCGGAATTGAGGGTGGATTCAATGTTTTTGACTTCTTCGGTATGGGGGGAGTCGGGGTACTTTTTGTAGAATGGTTTAACTTTTGAATCGATGATGGATTGGTAGTCTGCGGCTTTGAGGAGGTCTGCGGTGGGGAGAAGTTTTTTGATTGCAGGGAGGGCATCGCCGGATTTGTCCTCTTTGGTGATCGATTCGATATCACTTTTTTTGACGGTGATTTCATCGCGGACGCCTTTTTGGACTTCGACAAGAAGGACATAGGAATCACCTGCGTCCATGGCGATTTTTCCTTCGAAGGTTCTGCCGTCTTTTAGTTTATAGGTATCGGCGTGAGCAGCCAAAGTAAGGCTGGCAGCGATCCCGAGAGCTAGTGAGATTGATTGTTTCATTGGTGTAGGATGTTGGGTGTTTTTCGGGGAGCTATTTTTTTGGGGAAATGGCTATGCGTGCGCTGTTGGATTTCAGGCACCATTTTTTGGCCAGCGCGTTGATTTCTTCCAGAGTGACATTGGCGTAATCGGCGTCTCGCGTACGTGCCGCTTCGATTTTATCTGGGTATGTTTGGCTCTGGTCCATGACTGTTCCTAGCCAATAGCTATTTTGGCGCAATGATTTTTCTAACAAACCTAATCGTGGTTTGAGGACGCGATCGAGTTCATCTTGGGTTGCACCTTCTTGAGCGAGGGTGTGAGCGAGCTTGATGATAATGTCTCCGACCTTGGTTGTATTAGCGGGTTTTCCGGGGCTATAGGCCATGAGCATTCCTTGGTTTTTGAAGGTCATGGAGAGTGAGGCACGGGCGAATGGGCTATATGCTTCACCCAGTTTTTCACGTAATTCGACGCGCATGCGTTCATCGAGAATGTCGGCAAGTAGGCCGGCACGGCGTATTTTTTTGATATCACGGTCGGTGGCATCATCGGCTTTCCAGAGGACGATGGCGATAGCTTTTTCGATTTCGCTTTGGAAGGTGAATGACTTCTCAGCGGGGGTGTCAGGCAAGGTGAGTGTGCGTTGCTCCATTGGGATCGCTTGGAGCTCTGAGCGTTTAGGCAGGGCACCAAGGGTGCTGGAAAGAGCTGCTTTTAGTGCCTCAGGCGTGGTGTCACCGACGACTGATATTTCTAGAGCGCTTTGGTTGAGTTGTGGCGCGAGCCAGGATTTGACGTCTTCGGAGCTGAGGGTTTGTGCTTGTTCCTGGGTCGGGAAGACGAAGCGTGGGTCGTTACCGGCGAACCAAGCTGACATCTCGGCCATGGGACCCTGCTCTGTGTGCTTGAGTTGTGCGTAAAGGTTGGGGAGCATTGCCTTGAATTGGCGTTCTGCTTCGGGGCGGAAGCCCGGGTCCGTGAGGTAGGCAGTGAGAAGTTGGCATTGGAGTTCTAGGTCTTCTGGAGTGGTGCTGCCACTGAGTGAGAAGTGGCTATCACCGATGCTAAGGCCTACCCCGACATTTTTTCCTGCAAGGATGGTACGCAAGTCATCACTGCTGTGTTTGCCGAGTCCACCGGCGGAGAAGATGGCACCTGCGAGGGTGTCTAAGCCTGGTTTAGAGAGTGGCATACCCGCTTTTCCTGAGCCAAAGCTTGCGATCATGCTGATAGAGTTTTTATCAAAGTCGGTTTGTTTGAAATTTACTTTGATGCCATTATCGAAGGTCCACTGGTGGATATCGAGGTCTTCGATGTGGGAGGTTTGAGTGATTTTTCCGGCCTGGCCGAATTGGGTGTACGCGAAAGCAGCAGCTTCTTTGTCGTTGGGCGCTTCGAGCTTTTCTGAGCTTTGTTGCTTGAAGAGAGCAGCAAGTTTTTCCTCAGCATTATCCTCAGCATTCTGGGTGGTTAGGATGAGGTGAATATCTTCCGTGTTCCAGAATTTAACAAAGGTTTCGTGTACGGTTTTAGGGGTGAGTGTGGCGAGGTTTTGTTTGAGGATCTCAAGGTCAGTTTCAGGTGTTGAGTAGACTGCGTCTGAGTGGGCGTGTTCGACTAGGCTTGAAGCGATCGAGTCTGATTTCCTCGTTGGTGCTGATTTTACGGCCTGCTCGTAGGCGTTGATAATCCCTGCGACGACTTCTTTGAATTCTGATTGGGTGAAGCCGTAGAGTTTTGCACGGCGGAATTCGTTTTCTAGGACGGGCAGTGCCGCTTGCCAATTGTTGTTGAGGGCAGTGACATCGATACTACCGAGTTCTAGTTCTCTGAAGAAGATACTTCTTGAGGCGGAGCCTGAAGTGATGGTGGTATTTTCTTCTTTTGCGATTCTGGAGAAGCGACGATTGATGATGGCATTGGCGACGCTGAACTTCAGTGACTCTAGGCGTTTCGCTTTACTATCGGTTTGATAGCTGTGTGGTTTTGCGTGGAGAATGGAGAGTTCCGTAGAGGTGAGTTCCTTATCGGTGAAGACGGAGGTGTTGAAGCCTGATGGGGTTTCGACATTTCCGAGGGTTGCTTTGTCTCCGGGTTTAGCAGGGTTTTTGATAGGTCCGAATGTGTCAGCAATACGTTGTTCGGCTTCAGCTACATCGAGGTCACCGACGTAGACGAAGGTCATCTTTTCTGGGGTGTAGAAGCGCGTGTAGAAGTCGACGAATCGCTCACGAGGGGCATTGGCGATCACTTCGTCCGTGCCGATAGGGAGACGATTTGGGATGAGTGACTTTGGGAAGAGGGCCGCGAATTGTTTTTCAAACATTCTGAGGCCGACGGAGTCACGGGAGATTTTTTCGGATGCGATGACTCCTCGTTCTTCATCAATTTCTTTATTCTCTAGCAAAGCTCCGTCAGCGAAGTCACCCATGACAGCGAAGCCGAGATCGAGGGTGCTTTTATCGATATTGGGGAGATCGAGCATGTAGACGGTTTCATCAAAGGAGGTGTAGGCATTTGCGTGTGCTCCGAAGGCTATGCCGAGTCTTTGCATTTGGGGGATGAGTTTTGAGGCATCAGGGAAATGTTTCGTACCATTAAAGACCATGTGCTCGAGGAAGTGAGCGACGCCTCTTTGGTTTTCGGCCTCGTTGAGGGAGCCTGCGTCAACATGGAGGCGCATGCTGACTCGTTTTGGTGGGAGTGGGCTCTTGCAGATGATGTAGCGCATCCCATTCTCGAGAGATCCGTATACAATTTTTGGGTCGACAGTGATATCTGACTGGCTGTGTGCCCATGCACGGGCGGTTCCTTTAGCGCGTGAGCTATCGGCTTTGGCTGCGACCAGCTTCTTAGGATCAGTGTCTGAGGATTTTTGAGCGAGGACGAAACCACCGATACAGGCGATTCCGATAGTGGTAAGGAGTGGGACCGAGTTTTTCATTGTTGGTGTAGGAATAAAAAAGCACGTGCAGTAGGGGCACGCGCTGTTTTTGTTGGGGATATGATCTAGATTTACCAGGATTTGACGTCGTCAATATCGTCGTGGACTTTATCTGGTCCTGGAGATGCTACAGCGGCTGTTGTAGAACGTAGCGTCATGCTGGAGCCATCTTTGTCTTTGTATATGTTAAATGGGGTGCCAGCTTGTCCAAATTCGATTTTACGTTCGCCGGTGTAGTCGATGACGATGGTGTATGGGGAACCCCAAGGGTCGACGAGGGATTCAGGTGTGGTTCCATCTCCGGAATAGATGATGCCATTGACGTCATTTTTGGCGCCATCTGCTTCGAAGAAGATCGTGTTATTGGGGTTAATATCTGTGTCCTGGCCCATGAGGACTTTGAGAAAGTCAGAATCGTCGGTTCGAATGACTTGATAGTTGTTCGGGGCTTGTCCTGTCGTGTAGGGTAAGTAGCCGTATTTTGATTCGAATTGTTCGATAGCAAAGACAATATCAGCCGCCATTTTGTTCCCTTCTTCGATTTTAGCTTTCTTAAGCATTGAGGTAATAGCTGGGTAGGAGGCTCCAGCAAGAAGGGCGATGATCGCAATAACAACGAGGAGTTCGACGAGAGAGAAGCCTTTCGCGAGACGAGAATGATTAGGTTTTTTCATGGATTGTTTGAAATGAAGTAGAGAATGGATGGCAGGAAAAGTCTGGGTCGGCAACCTCACAATCTGGGATTTATGAAATTGTGGGTACAATGTGTATTCGTTGAGGGTAGTAAAGTGAATGTGATGCTGCAAGAGAAACTTATCTTGCGGGATATGGTTAGATGGCGCAGTGTCGGTATATGGATCAATTACGCAGGCAGCTACTCAAGTTCATGGGTGGGAAAAATTACCGACCGATGGATAAATCTGAACTGGCTCGTAAGATGGGGGTTCAGAGTGGTGAGCGGCGGGCGTTTAGGATTTTATTGAGCAAGCTGGAGAAGGAGGGGAAGATTGTGATTGGGGCGAAGAGTCGCTATAAGATTAGGGAGCGTGCACAAACGGTTTTGGTGGGGGTGTTGAGGTTTCAGCAGAATGGCAATGGGTGGTTTTTCCCGCATTTAGCGGACGAGGGGAATGTGGAGACTGGTTTTGATATAAAGAAGTACGACCGGATTTTTGTAGATTGTCGGGACATGGGGGTGGCATTGGATGGAGACATCGTGAGTTTGAAGGTAACGCGGGTGGGGGTGCCGAAGTGGAAGAAGTATGCGGAGAAGGGGAGAAGGAAGCGATTTGATAGGAAGGGGAAGGAGGTTGAGCAGAAGCCTGAGCGGGAGCACAAAGATGAGGCCGCGGGAAAGGTTCTCAAGGTATTGGAGCGCAAGAACCCTACTGTGATAGGATTTTATCGTGAGGAAGGGCAATTTTGCTATGTGGAGCCGGAAGAGCAGGCATTGCCACCGGGCATTGATTTGTTGGAGGCTGGGGGGGCTAAGCCTGGACAGATAGTGGCAGTAGAGATTACTCAGTGGACGCACCGGCAGGCAGCTCCAGTGGGGAAGGTCGTGAAAGTGATAGGCTACCCGAGCGCTCCAGGGGTGGATATTATTTCTGTGATTCACAAGCATCGGCTTCGTGTGGAATTTGAGCCCGAGGTACAGAAGGAGGCTGAGGCTGTGTCTGAGCAGATAGATGATCAGGAGATAGCACGGCGTGAGGATTGGAGAGGGGCTATGGTGTTGACTGTAGACCCCGGGGACGCGAAGGACCACGATGATGCAGTTCTGGTGGAAGAGACGGGAGACGGATGGAAGCTTGCGGTGCATATTGCGGATGTCTCTCACTATGTACGCCCCCATACGGCTTTGGATAAGGAGGCTGAATTAAGGGGTAATTCGACGTATCTGGTGGACAGGGTTTTACCGATGTTGCCAGAGAAGTTATCGAATAACGTGTGTAGCTTGAGGCCACATGTGGATCGCTTGACGAAGTGTGCGGTGATGGAGTTTGACCGTACAGGGGCTAGGACATCCGCCTATTTTTGTGATGCAGTGATCAACAGTAAGGCAAAGTTGGCCTACGAGGAGGCTCAGGTATTTATCAAGGAGGGAGGCGGAGGTGAAGTCGGGGATGCGATACGTAGGGCTTGGGGCTTGGCAGATGTGTTGCGCAAGCGTCGCTTTGATATGGGGGCGTTGGATTTGGACTTTCCTGAGGTGAAGGTGGTGTTAGATGAGCAAAGCAAGAAGCCTATTGAAGTGCAGAAATTGGTTTACGATGAGAGCCACCAGATGATTGAGGAATTCATGTTAGCAGCGAATGAGGCGGTGGCGGTGGAGCTAAAGATGAAGCGTCGGAATGCGATGCATCGGATTCATGAGGATCCAGATGCTGACCGTCTGAATGAGTTTGCTGAGATAGCGAGGATTCACGGATTTCAGGTGGGGGATTTGACGAACAAGAAGCACATTCAGGAATTGTTGCGTCAAGCGAAGGGGCAAGCCGTGGAGCAGTCAATCAAGTTGGGGTTGTTGAAGAGTTTAAAGCGAGCTGCCTATAGCATTGAGGGCTTGGGGCACTATGGATTAGCGAAGATGGATTATTGCCATTTTACTTCACCGATTCGTCGATATGCTGACTTGGTGGTGCACCGTGCATTGCAGCATGTTTTAGTGAATCCTCCTGAGAAGCCGGACCGCTTACCGAAGAGCGCTAAATTAGAGGAAATCGCTCAGCACATATCTGACACTGAGAGGAATAGTGCGGAGGCGGAGAATGCGACGAAGCGGATGAAGATGATGGAGTATTTATACGATTTATCTCAGAGTGATAAGGAGGTGAGCTTTGAGGCATTGATTACTGACGTGAGACGAATGGGACTTTTTGTAGAGATCACGGACATGTCAGTGAAGGGCTTGGTCAAACGTGAGTCTTTACCGAGAGGGAACTGGGATTTTGAGCAGAACATCATGGCGTATCGCAATTATAAGGCGAAGAAGGAATTGCGGCTTGGTCAGAAGGTTCGGGTACGCATTCAGCGAGTGGATGTGGAGAAGCAATTGGTAGATTTTGTTCTAATTGAGCAAGGTTAGGAGGCGTTTTATGCGTATGCAGAAGTTTGTGAGAGTGGGGGTGATGGTGTTGGGAAGTATGCTGTTTTTTTCATGCTCAGGGAAGAAGTCGACTCCTGAGTTGGCGGATATGATGACAGCTGAGTTAGAGGGTTTACCTGGGGTGATTCGGAGTGTTGAAGAGAAGTCTGATGCTGAGCGCGCAAGCAAGGAGATTCGGGCAATGAGTCAAGCGATTGGGGTTTTGATTCCCGAGGTGCCTGAGGGGGAGAAGTTGACCCTGGAGCAGCGTGTGATCGTTGAGAAAAAAATTCGAGCGGTTCAGGATGAGGTAGCCTATTTACTGCAGAGGCTGAGTGACCGCCCTGAAGTATTGATTCAGCTATCTGAACCACTACAGGAATTAGGCAATGTTTTAGAGGCTGCCTCGGCTGCGATGAAGTAAGCCATAGAAATGCTGAAATATCGCAAGCCGTTGTTGCGTGGGTGCTGGAGTGTGAGTGTGTTGACGCAAAAATAATGGGAAACTGGCAGACTTACGGCTTGAGGGATTGGGTGTCCTAGGGAATGCTGCCCGCAGCAATGAGTAATCCTTTCAGAGAAGATTTGGTATCACGTTCGCGTGCGGAAGCCTGTACCGTAGTGATATTTGGGGCCACGGGAGATTTAACGCACCGCAAGTTGGTGCCCGCCCTTTATAACCTAGCCGTGGATGGAGAGCTGCCGCATGGAGTGAAGATTATTGGCTTTGCTCGTAGAGAGAAGAGCGACGCTGTATTTCGTGAAGGTCTTGAAGAGCTCAACAAAGAGGTTTCACGGAGTGGTCACGATGCCAGCTTATGGGAAGAATATAAAGAGAGCATTCACTACCACCAAAGTGAATTCACGGATATTGATGGGTACCAACGTCTGGCGGAGAGGCTGGACGCCATTGATCGTGAGCGAGGTGGGGTGGGTAACCGCCTTTTCTACATAGCGAGTGCGCCAGAATTTTTTGATGTCATTTTAGAGAACCTGAAGGCCGTTGGTTTGAGTGAGGCGGCTGATGGAGCGTGGGCCCGTGTCATTGTGGAGAAGCCATTTGGTACTGATTTGGCAACAGCTCAGCACCTCAACAAGGTGGTGAACAATACTTTTGCGGAGAAGGATACCTACCGTATTGACCATTATCTGGGGAAAGAAACGGCGCAGAATATCATGGTTTTGAGGTTTGCGAATGCGATTTTTGAGCCGTTGTGGAATAACAAGCACATCGAGCAGGTTCAGATCACCTGTGCGGAACATCTCGGTATGGAGGGTGGTCGTGGTGGATATTACGACAAGGCTGGTGCTTTACGCGACATGGTTCAGAACCATCTGCTACAGCTATTGAGCTTAGTGGCTATGGAGCCGCCAACAGATTTATCAGCTGATGGTGTACGTGACGAAAAAGTGAAGGTGTTACGTTCCTTGCGTCAGCTCAACAGCCCTGAGTTAATCAAGCAAAACGTGGTGCGAGCCCAATACACAGCTGGCCATGTGGATGCAAAGCAAGTGGTTGGATACCGTGAAGAAGACCGTGTGGATCCTGAGTCGATGACTGAGGCTTATGTGGCGTTGCGGATGCATGTCGACACTTGGCGTTGGAGCGGGGTGCCTTTTTATTTACGTGTGGGTAAGCGATTACCGAAGAAGGCGACTGAGATTTCGATTCACTTTAAGTCGCCACCGAATGTTTTATTCAACGCGACTCCTGGTGCGAATGAGGGAGGCAATGTGTTGGTGATTCGGATTCAGCCTGACGAAGGGATTTCTCTAAGAATGGTTTCTAAGTTGCCGGGGACAAGCCTGCGCATGGAGCCGGTGAAAATGGATTTCCATTATGCTACCAGCTTTGGGAAAGGAAGCCCGGAGGCGTACGAGCGACTGCTCTTGGATGCGATGGCTGGTGACGCCACACTTTTTGCGCGCCGCGACGAGGTGGAAGAGGCATGGAAGTACATCGACCATATCGAGAGGGCTTGGCATGAGTCAGAGGTGAAGCCACCGATGGCTGAATTTGTTGCTGGCAGCTGGGGACCTAAGGAAGCCGATGATTTGTTGGAACAAGACGGCAATTCATGGAGGAGGCTCTAACCAAGGAGAGTAAGGATGACAGTACCAAACGATTGTAGCATATTAGGGCGTGAGGTAGAGGTCGGCCAGATTGAGGTTGAGCTAAAGCGGTTATGGGAGGCTGATGAGGCGCGCACGAATGCGTCTTTGATGAATTTTGCGGTGTATTCAGAGGAGACGTCGGCATTGGCCAGCAACTCTGAGATGGTGCGAGAGATCACTCGTGAGCATGCCTGTCGTGCGATTTTGATTGGTGTGGACCGTCACGATCCGGAAACTGGGATGCGGGCTTGGATCACCGCTCACTGTAATTTAGCGAATGGAAATAAGACAGTTTGTTGTGAGCAGTTGGCTTTCCACTTGGCTGGTCGCGTCGGGGGGAGATTCCGCAATACGATTTTTTCACACTTACAGAGTGACTTGCCATTGATTATGTGGTGGCAGGGCGAGCTGACTGATCGCTTTACGGACAGGATCTATTCCTTGATTAGCCGCTTGGTAGTAGATAGTTCTGAGTGGGAGAACCCAGAGGAGCAATTTACAAAGCTGGAAGGGCCAATGTTAGATGAAGGGTTGGTGGTTCAGGATCTATCTTGGACGCGTACCTATCACGTTAGGTTAGCGATTGCTTCTTTATTTGATGATCCGATTGCACAGTCAGCGATTTCGAGTATCCGCAAACTTAGCATCACGACATCTAGGGATGGAAGGATACCTGGCTTACAGTTGTTAGCATGGTTTACTGTTCAGTGTGGTTGGGTTCCAGCAAAGGAATTGTTAGAGAGTGATGGAGACACAGGCTTCCATTTTGAACACCAGCATGGAGGAGCGATTGAGGCGCGGTTGATTGAGGAGGAGGCTAGTGCGCCTATAGGACTTGTCGAAATTGATGCTGGTGACACGCGTATACAGATCAGCAGAGAAAAGGGTGAGAATTTAGTGCATCTGAAGTTAGAGACACCAGGGAATGTGGTGGAGCAGTCAGCTCCAGCAGACAGCATTGACTCGGTAGGCCTAGTGAGAGATCAACTTTCTCGTGGCGGGAAGAATTCCTTATTCCGCAAGGTGTTTCCTCAGTTTTTGAGCTTATTGCGGAAATAAGACACGAGCAATCGGCAATATTACCAGCTGTTGAGGCGTCTGTATAGTTCAGGAATGTGAAAAATTTCGTTTGCAGGTTTGACAGATGGGGGCATTGGCGGTGTAGAGTAGTTGAAAGACTATTGATGAAGGGGAAAACTTCATCAGAGTACTACACAAATCACCTAACGAAACCCATCAGAGGATGAGCGAAGACAACAACGACAACCACACACAGCCGCTTGATACTGAGCCCCTTCACAAGCAGCACATGCGTAAAACTTCTTCCGTGCCACTCCGCAAGGAAACGGTACGTGTGACACTTAAGTCCACACCTGCAGGAGCGAAGCCAGCAGCGCCAGCACCGACGCCACCGGCTGCTCAAGCACCAATGCCGACAGCTATGACGCCAGACACGGCGCCGCAGGCCGCTAAGGCACCGAGTGCCCACAACCCAGACATTCCGGATGTGACATCTGCAGTTCCTCTGAAGCAGGAGACGATGCGTGTGACATTAAAGGCTGACAAATCTGACGAAGAGGAAGCTGCGCCTAAGGCACCAGAAGCGGGCGCTCCTCCAGCTCCAGCTGCGCCAAAGGCTCCAGCACCAGCTCCGACAATTCCACTAGCGGGAGCAGCAGGGGCACCTAAGATTGCGGCACCAGCTCCCACAGTACCACTCAATGTAGGAGCGTCAGCTGGGGGTCCAGCGACGATTCCATTGGCAACTCAGCCACTTGGCAGCGCGAGCCAGCCATTACCTAAAGCAACCGTTCAGCTTCAACAGACCCAGCAGCTTACTCAGCCGGGTGTCGCTGGACCAGGTGAGCAGGCTCCAACGATCCAGACTGTAGTCGATGAGGAATCTTCTGCGGAGCGTGCAAGCAATGCTGAGACGATTTTGGCGGTAGCAGCCTTCTTACTTTCACTCTTTGTTTTGTTTGCCCAATTCCAGCGTGCAAGCATTTGGGTGGACGAGCATGAAGACGGATCTTATGGCGCGGTATTTTCCGCATCTGAGTAGTGATAGAAGCATAACGAAAGGAGACAACTATGGCATTGCCAATTTCACTTATTGTACTTGCAGTCATTTCTATCGCCGTATCCTTCATGTAGGGGGGCGAGGCCTTGTTGAGTGATTCAGGGAGGTATTAGCAAATCGACACATTATTATTAGCCGCCAGAATGCAGAAAATGCGCTGGCGGCTCTTGCTTTTTTAGGGGGGAGGTTCATAGTCCCGGCATGGCACTAGTATTAACTGAAGAAAATTTCGAAGCAGAAGTTCTCAACTCTAGCAAACCTGTCTTGGTCGATTTTTGGGCTGAGTGGTGTGGACCATGTAAGATGATTGCACCATTGATTGATGAGCTTGCTGATGAGATGGGTGACGAAGCTGTTGTGGCTAAGTTGGAGGTAGACAATGCGCAGGCATTGGCGGCCAAGTATGGAGTACGTTCTATACCATTTCTTCTTTTCTTCAAAGATGGTGAGGTAAAGGACCAGATCGTAGGGGCTAACGTCACTAAAGAATCACTCAAAGAGAAGCTCCAGTCTCTCTAGAGCAGCACGAGCCAAATAGGTTCACAAAGTTTCTAGCTCAGTCATCATTGGCTGAGCTATTTTTTTGTAAAAATTGTTTTGCAGTGTGTGGGGATTTAGTTAAGTTGCGCCCAGCAAAGGCCGAGGTGGCGGAATTGGTAGACGCGCTGGGTTTAGGTTCCAGTGTCTTAGGACGTGCAGGTTCGATTCCTGTCCTCGGTACTTCCTTTGCATCGGGAAAAAATGGCGACCACTAGGTCGCTTTTTTTGTTTCTGAGTGGGGTTGATAATGAGTCATAGAGAGTGTTAGCGTGTGGCGTGGATGTGATTCAAATACGCGGTGCGCGGCAGCATAATTTAAAGAACGTAGATGTGGGGATTCCGCGTGGCAAGCTTGTGGTGATTACAGGCCCGAGTGGTAGTGGAAAGTCGAGTTTGGCATTTCACACATTGTATGCAGAAGGGCAGCGACGCTATGTAGAGAGCCTCTCTGCGTATGCTCGTCAGTTTTTGGAGCAAATAGAAAAGCCTGATGTTGATAGTATCGAGGGATTGAGTCCTGCGATAGCAATTGACCAGAAGGCGGGCGGAGGTAATCCACGGTCTACGGTAGCAACTGCGACTGAGATCTATGATTACTTGAGGGTTTTATACGCTGCTCTGGGGGTGCCTCATGACCCTGAGACGGGGGAGAAGTTAGAAAAAATGACTTCAGGGGATATTGTCGAGCGACTTGTTAGGTTTCCTGAGAGGACGAAGGTAGTAGTATTAGCGCCGGTGCCGAAAGAGGAACTGGGAGATGTGGAGCGCTTGGTTGCGGACATGCAGCGTCAGGGGTTTGTGAGGGTAAGGGTGAATGGAGTGATATTCGATACTGAGGAGGTACTCGGTGAGTGGCCTGAGGAGGTAGAGCGGGTTGAGGTGGTAATTGATCGTTTGGTAATTCGAGAAGGAGTTGAGAGCCGCATAGCGGATAGCATTGAGACGAGTTTACGGATTTGTGGTCAGGAGGCTCGTTGCCTGGTTCAAGAACCTGGAGTGGAGGAGTGGAGAGAGGTGAGTTTTTCGACATCGTATCGCAATCCGGAGACTGGCTTTGAGCTAGGGGCATTGAGTCCACAAGACTTTTCGTTTAACTCTCATCGTGGTGCCTGTGAAGCGTGTCAAGGATTAGGGACGAAGATCCATTGTGATCCAGGGTTGTTAGTCCCCGATGGAGGAAAAAGTTTAGACCAAGGAGCTGTACATGTTTGGGGCGGGACGAAGAAAAAGAAGGGGTGGATGGAGCGTCAGGTGGATGCTGTGGCTGAGCATTTTGGGGTCGATAGGTCTGTGCCATTTAAGCAGCTGCCTGAGTCCTTTAAGGAGGCATTATTCTATGGGATGGGAGAGCAAAAGATTACGATGCAATGGGAGCGAGATGGGGAGGAAATGCCTTGGAGCAAGGAGTTTGAGGGATTGTGTCGGACGGTAGAGCGTCTGTATGCAGAGACGGGTAGTGAGGGGGTGAAGCGTAGTATGAACCGGTACATGAGCCACCAGACATGTGAGAGCTGTGGTGGGAGGCGGCTGAAACCGCAGATTTTATCTGTGAAGTTGGAGGCCGCTGGTGGTTGGTTAGGGATTCAAGAATTTTGTGAGAAGTCGGTGGAAGAAGCATTGGGCTGGATTCGCGGCTTGGTGCTGCCGGCAGCGAAGATGGAGGTTGGTCAGGGCTTGGCTTCTGAAGTGCGTGAGAGGTTAGGGTTTTTGGACGAAGTAGGGCTCGGCTATCTATCTTTAGATCGGAAGAGTGGGACACTGAGTGGTGGTGAAGCGCAGAGGATTCGTCTAGCGACCCAAATCGGGGCGGGTTTAGCGGGTGTCGTTTATGTGTTAGATGAACCCAGCATTGGTCTTCACCAAGAGGATAATGCGCGATTGATTCGAGCGTTGAAGCGGCTACGTGACATTGGGAACACAGTGGTGGTGGTGGAACATGACGAGGAGACGATTCGAGCTGCAGACTGGGTAATAGATATGGGGCCTGTAGCTGGACGTGAGGGGGGCTATATTTTAGCGGAGGGGAGTCCGGAGGCGGTGATGGAGTCGAAGGCATCTCCGACCGGCAAGTGGCTTCATGAGGAAGTCGCTACGTTAAATGAGGGGCGGCAAAGGGGAATGGGGGAGATCTGGGTACGTGGTGCGAGAGAGCATAACCTACAAGGGATTGATGTGGCTTTTCCAATGGGGCAGATGGTTTGTGTGACGGGCCCGAGTGGCAGTGGTAAGTCGACTCTGACGCATTCCATTTTGAAGCGGGCCTTAGCGAGGAAGCTTCATGGGGCGAAGGCGAGGCCAGGTGCGCATACAAAGATAGAAGGAGTGGAGCTCATTGATAGGTTGGTGGTGGTGGACCAAAGTCCTTTGGGAAGGAGCCCGCGTTCGAATCCTGCTACCTATACTGGAGCCTTAGATATTGTGCGTAGTTTGTATGCGAAACTACCCCTCTCGCGTCAGCGTGGTTACAAGAGTGGGAGGTTTAGTTTTAATGTGCGTGGGGGGCGATGTGAGCGGTGTATGGGGGATGGGAAGATAAAAATTGATATGCATTTTTTGAGTGACGTTTACGTTCCTTGTGATGCGTGTCGCGGCCAGCGATACAATCGTGAGACGCTGGAAGTAACCTACAAGGGTAAGAACATAGCAGAGGTACTTGAAATGACGGCGAGAGAAGCCCATGCCTTTTTCGGTGCGGTACCTAAACTAGAGGCAATCTTGCAATCGCTTTGCGATGTGGGGTTGGGGTATATGGAGCTGGGACAGTCGGCCAACACGTTGAGTGGTGGGGAAGCGCAGAGGGTAAAGTTAGCAACGGAGTTGGCAAAGCGGAGTGAAGGAAATGCGCTGTATCTATTGGACGAACCGACCACGGGTCTTCATTTCCAGGACATTCAGGTTTTATTGAAAGTGCTGGAGAGGTTGAGAGACGAGGGGAATTCCTTGATTATTGTGGAGCACAACATGGATGTGATTCGTGCTGCGGATTGGGTGATTGATTTGGGGCCAGGGGGAGGAAAGCATGGTGGTCGCGTGGTGGCGGAGGGGAGCCCCGCAGAGTTGGCCCGTTCCGCAGATTCTATTACGGGCAAATGGATTTCTGCTGGCGGAATGGCATAGATGGGCTAGTTTCAGAGTGGATAAAGCGAAAAATTGCTTTCAGAAAAGACAATGATGTTGGGGTGAAACGCTCTATGGATGAAGATCAGGAAAGAATGACAAGTGCAAGTGCTCAGATCACCGAAGAAATGACCTGGGGTGCCTGGCTCAAGGAGCATGGCTCGCGTCTATTGTTGTTTGCACGTCAGCAGACCCGATCTCAAGCAGATGCAGAAGATGTGTTGCAAGATGCGCTCGTGAAGTTGGCCCGAAAAGTAAGTGAGGGAAGATTCGACGGTGGGCAGGCAGCATGGCTTCCCTATCTGTACACTTCGATTCGTCGCTGTGCCATTGATTTAGGTCGCAAAGAAGACCGTCGTGGTAAGCGCGAAGAAAAAGTGGAAATGGAACGCCAGCACGAGACGGGAGGCAAATTTGACCCCTGGTTCGATAGTGACGCAGCGACAGAAGAGACGCGCGGCTATCTTGAGCAAGGGTTGAAGGAGCTACCTGAGAAATTCTCAGAGGTTATTGTCATGAAGGTATGGGGTGAACGCACCTTTGCTGAAATTGGCGAAGCCCTAGAGATTTCGCAGAATACGGCGGCCTCGCGCTACCGCTACGGGCTAGAAGCACTGAGAAAGGAGCTTGCACAAGCTCGAAATGAAGGGAACCTTTCCTTATAAAATCAAGACACAGATAGGAGTCGAACCATGGACGAAGAACTAAGAGCCATAGAAAACCAACTTGAGAAACTCTCGCCGACAGCGATGCCTGAGGACATGCTAGCACGCATGGAGCAGGCGATGGAGAAGTGGCAAGACCACCTTCCAGCTGAAGAGAAGATTGTACCATTTGTGCAGGAGCCTCAAGAGAGAGGGAAACTCAAGTTATTTAATACTTGGGCATCGGCTGCAGCGGTTGCCTTAGTGGGAGCTGCTTCGTATATGATGCTCAACTCGGGAACAATGACTGATTCTGAAGTGGTTGTTGCTGGAGCTGGTGAGCAAATGGCTCAGGCGGTACCGGCGCAGAATATCAACGCAGTAGTGCCAGCGAGTAACTCTCGATTTGATACTCAGGTGAAGCGTGCATCTGATGATGTGATCACCTATGATGCCAATGGACGTCCAGTACGTTTGATGCGAGTTGAGTTTGAAGATGAAGTGACTGTTCGAGGAAAAGACGGCAGGACCTATAAGGTGAAGCAACCGCGGATTGAATATTATGCGGTTCCAGTTGAAGTTCATTAGACAAAAGAAGTCATAACTAACGCTATAACTAGTAAATAAGATAAGTATGAATAAGATTTTTCATTTTACAAGTATTGCAGCCATTGCCCTTGCAGGAGGGGCACATGCCATTGAGCGAATTACGCCGATTGAAGAGCCACAAGCAGACAAACCCAAAGCGAAGGTAGAAAAGAAGCAAGCGAAAGCGTGGCTTGGAGTAGCTGGGCAACCGGTTGATGAAGCACTTGCAGCTCAGTTAGGAGTTGAGCACGGTGTGACCTTAGAATTGGTAGCCCCCGATGGAAGTGCCGCTCAGTCAGGTATTCAGAAGTATGATATCATCACGAAGGTAGGTGAGAAAGACATCAGAGGGATGGCTGATTTGCGCGATGTTATGCGTAATGCCGCAGTAGATTCTGAGTTAGAATTAGAAATTTTTAGCAAGGGCAAGAAAGAGCGCAAGACGGTGAAGTTACAAGCGCGGCCACAGCATTTGGGGCAAGCACGCGTGGAGCCGCAGGAGGTGAAGCCGCGAGTGAAACGTTTCGAGAATCTGCCACAGGCTTTCAGCCAGTTGCCAGAGGCCGACCGCAAGCGCATTGAAGAAATGATGCAGCACCAAGCTAGGAATCTTGAAGAGCACTTTGCCAATATGGACATTCAGATGGCTGACATCCAAGAGCTTCAGAAGAAGATGAAGGGAATGCATCTGGATTTAGGTGATCTTCGCATGAAGGGGCACAGTAACTTCAGTGGCACCTTCACCATGATGGACGACCAGGGCAGTATCTGCATGAAAATGACCGATGAGAAAGGGAAGCATGTGGAAGTGAAGGACCGTCAAGGTAAGGTTCTGTATGCGGGTCCATACGACACGGAAGAAGATAAGGCTGCAGTGCCAGCTGACGTAAGAGCGAGGATCGACGCCATCGGCTTAGACCAACAAGCTGGGGAAGGAATGGGTTTCCAGTTCCACTTCGGCCGCTAAAGATATATTTGATAGGAAACATGTAGTAGGTAGATGCACTACCTGAGTAGCAATGTCGTTATTTCATAGTGCAAGAGCAAGCATCACAGCATTTTCTGTGATGCTTGTTTCTTTGTAAGTCGTGGGGGAAGTGAGTAGGGTCATTTGGGGGATTTATTACGAAAGTGGAGTGAGACTGAGCCAATGCTGATAAGGCTGGCGTGGTGGGTTGGTTTGGGTGGCTGAGTGGGAGAGTCCTTTGGTTGAGGTGTGGGAGTTGTGAAGGTGTGTAAGACTATGGCATTGACCTGGCCCCCTTGTGAGAGGGGGGCACTGGGGTGTTGCTTGCTATAATTTTCCGGGAGGAAGGTTTCTATGGTACATTTTTGTGTGGTTTGGTCTGCGGTGAATGAGCCGGTTAGGAGGAGGCCGTCACCCCAAGTGACATTTTCAATGCTGGCACCATAGTTTCCGAGAAATGAGCCATCACAATGGACTGATTTGCCAGTGATCCCCGGGGGCGGCACGGCCATCGTAGAGCAAGGCTTGGAGTCGGTATTTTTGGCCCACTTTGAGGCCTGCAAGTGTGAGGGATGACGGGCCGCCTTTGGGGCTCCAAGTACCCGTTTTGCTGAGTGTTTGGCTGGGTGCGTGGTATTGGTCAAAAGATTGGCCAAAATCGAATGTTCCTTTGGTGAATGGGATAGAGTCGAAGATGAGAGCTGGTCCACCAAGGTTTTGGGCGAGGACGAGAGAGCCGTCAGTTTGGAAGATACCGGTGGCGAGCTCTGCGCCATGTTCTCCGGTGACTGGGTAGGGGCGGGCCTCCCAATGGATTTCAGCGGCATGGATGGACAGGATAGAGCTGGCAAGGGAACTGATAAGGGTGATTTTTGTCATGGTGTGGGGAGGGACGGTGCGCACACTGAGACATACCTAGCGGCTGGGCTTGGTTACATTTCTGCCGTTATGAATGTGGGGCTGTGTAAAAAAACGCGGGCCCTCTGAGTGAGAGGACCCGCTACAACATATGAAAAAAACACTGCTAATAAAACTTAGCCCTGTTTCCTTTTATATACCAAAGTGTGTGGGTCGGTTACAAAGAAGAGGTGTTGGTAATAAAAAAATCCCTTCACAGGTGGACTGTGAAGGGATGGTGATAGCTAGTGTTGGGGAGGATTACTTGCGGCGGCGCAAGATGAGGGCTAAGCCGCTGAGGCCGAGGAGAGCTGTAGTTGAAGGCTCTGGGACAGCGGATGTTTGGTAGAGGGTAAGAGCATTGAGCTGGGCGCCGGAGGAGACTGGGTCCGTGTTGAACCCTTCGATAGTGAAGTCTTGGGTATTAGCGTCTGCTGTAAAGGTACCGGTGACGAGAAGGCCTGGTCCCCAAGTAGTGTTGAACACCCCATTTGCGTATTGGCCTTGGTCGACTCCGTCAAATTCGACAGTACGACCGGGGATGCCCACGGCACCGCGTCCGTCAAAGACGAGTGCTTGAATACGGTAGGTGGCTCCAATTGTGAGACCGCTAAAGCTAACGGTCCCCGTATTGTTAGCATCACTATAGGCGCCAGTTTGTGAGAGTTCTTGGCCAGCCTGGTGGAAGCCATTGAATGTGCCTCCGGTGGAGAATGTGGTGGTGCCAGCCGTGAAGTTGATAGTGTCAAAAGTGACTGCGGCGCCACCTACGTTTTCAGCGGAAATGAGTGTGCCTGTGGTGTCGAAAAGGCCGGTGTCGAGTATATCGCCGAAACTACCACTGGTAGAGGCCGTGGCGCTGGACCAGACGATAGTGGCAGCATGGGCTGAGCCTGCGAGGGCTGCAGCAGCTACCAAGGAGCTGGTGAGAAGTTTAACTGTGTGTGATTGCATAGTCGTTTTGTTTTTTATGTGTTGGTTAACCAATAATCACTGCGTTTCTCCGGAGAGATGAGGGATTATTACAGGTTCATACCCATGCAATCGGCTTGGTTACATTTTTCTGTAAAAAAAATGGGGGGGGCTTAGGGCATCCCAGCTTGATAGATTTGTTGGATCTCTGTGGGGCTGAGATCGCGGTCGAAGACGAGGAGTTCGTCAATTTTTCCTTGGAAGTGGCGGGAGGATTGGCCGTAGAAGGATTCCATATTCCAATGGCCTACATTCATGGGGCCAAAAGAGAGGGCTTTGATCGACCAAGCTTGCATTTCAGAGGGGATGGAGCTCCAAGATTTCAAAGGGGAACCATTGGCAAAGAGGGAGACTTTTTGGGTTTGGAGGTTCCAGGTGGTGGCGACTTGTTGCCATTGGCCGAGTTTGATGGAGTTGGAGCTGGAGCGCACACGGGTGCCACCGAAGATACTCGATTCGAGAGAACCGTCGCGGTAGATCTGGAAGTGGAAGCAGCCTGGTTTCCAATCGTTGGCATTGAAGAGAGCCATGTAGTCGTCGTTGTAAGCGTCGACTTTGACCCACATCACTACCGTGAAGGACTCCAAGGGTTGGCTTGGAGAGAAGTCGAGTGTTGCTCTGGCCTCACGGTGAGGGAAGAGTAATGACGTGGTACTCTCGTTGCGGCCACTGGAATAAAGGGCTCCTTGTAGTTGTGCGTCATTTGATGAGAGTGTGTTTTTAGCGAGGTTTCGGATATGGGCGGCCCCTTCGTTTGAGAAGTCGTAGTAGAGCTGGAGGTCGGACTTCTTGAGCATGGCGCTCTGGTATTGTTCGTAGCGACGTTCGGTGATGGACTTACTGGTTGTGAAGTGTGTTGGGTCGATAAAGTCGGTGGGGCTGGGGTGGGTGCTCGGGGTCCAGGCGAGTGCTTGGTTTTGGTAGAGGGCAGAATTGGGACGGTTAGAGGCACGGACTTCAACGGACCCCTCGAAGACTTGGAGGTGTGCAGCACCTGAGCGGCTCACCTCTACGGCGAACTCAGTTCCGGTATCGATGATATCTGTTCCACCTGGCGTGGTCACGGTGAAGCCATGTGCTTGGGGGGGGCAATAGGCCCAGAGTTTTCCATAGTGGAGGGCAATGTGGCTTTCGCTCAGAATTTCAAAATTGCATTGTCCATCGAGGACGACCTGAGCGCCATTGCGGAAGTCGAGTTGGGCGACGCCTTGTTCGAGGCCAAATTCACCGGAATTGAGTGATTTACCTTGGTTGCCGTGGAGTTGGGCATCGAGGCTGTTAGCGAGGGTGGCGATGGGCTCGAATGGTTCCGAGGAGTTTGAAGTGAGTGGAGCAGCGGTTTGTTGCGGCGTGGTGAATGGGAGAAGTATGAAGGCGATGGCGGCAGCAATGCCTGCGCCGATGAGGCCTCCGATAATGAACGGTTTTTTAGAATACTGAGGGGGAGAAAGTTGGTCTTCTGCTTGAGAGGTTTCGAGCAGGGCGTCGATTTGGTTCAGCTCCAAGTAGAGGGTGCGTGCCTCTGGGTCACGTAGGAGGAGTGACTGAAGATAGTCGATGACCTCTGGGGTGGCTGTGCCTTCTCGCACCTCAAGCATGGCCTGCTCGAGCCAATCTTTATCGTTGGGAGTCATGATTGTTTGAGCTGGGTTTCAATGCAGGAGTGGAGGGATTTGCGTGCGCGCATGAGTGTGAGCTTGATTGCACTTTCTTTCATGCCAACGAGTGCACAGATGTCTTTGATACGGTGTTCTTTTTCGTAGTAGAGGGTGAGGACTTTGCGTGTTTTGTCTTTAAGCTTACCTCGACAGCGTTTGAGTGCGGTGAGGCGCTCGGGTGAGCTAGCGGCGAGTTCCTCAGCTTCGTCTGCAAAGAGTTCAACGAGCTCAGGGGTGAGGACGTCGAGGGGGGCGCGCTTTTGGTTACGCAGGTATGCTAGGGTCTGAAAGCGTGCGGTGGTGAATGCCCAAGCCTCAAAATTAGAACCGAGGGTGAACTCCGTCTCTTTACGCATCAGGACGAGGTTGGTTTCTTGGAGGATATCCCAAGAACGAGAACGTCTACCAGTCATCGAGTAGATGTAGTTGTAGAGTTTTTTTTGGTTCTCGGTGATGAGGCGCGCGTATTCAGGGTGGCTCATGGGTGGTGGGAGAATGCGTTCTCTAAGCCATACCGCCATAGGGGAGATGGTTACATTATTTTTTTCGCTTTTCGATGGGGGGAGGCGAGAGGGTGGTGAGTTTTTCTTGGAGCTTGCGTTGCATGGATTCGAGCTGAGGGCGGTACTCGGGGTTGGTGGCGAGGTTGTAGAATTGGTGCGGGTCTTTACGCATATCGTAGAGGCAATCTCCTGAGGGAAAGCTGAGTAAGCTCGAATTTTCTGAGCGCAGCGCGTGTCCCTTGGCGTAATAGGAATAGGCGGCAGCTCTGAGGGCGTGCGTGGGGTCTTTGAGAATTGGGGTCAGTGAGTAACCGTCTGTGTGGGAGGGGGCGGGGAGGCCTGCGAGGGTGGTGACGGTGGGGTAGATGTCGATAAGCTCCACGCAGGATGTGGACCTGCCGGGTGGGTATCCTGGGGCTGAGATGATCAATGGGACTCGGCTGACTTCTTCGTGCAGGTTGTATTTTTCCCAGAGTTCTTTTTCTCCGAGGTGGTAGCCGTGGTCTGAGGTGAAGACGATAGCGGTGGATTCACGAAGGCCGAGTCGGTCGAGTTCATCGAGCACGCGGCCGAGTTGGACGTCCATGAACTCGACCGTTGCGTAGTAGCCTTGCCACATTTTCTTTTGGTTTTCGATATGGTGCGAGATGCCATTTTTGAGCCCATGGTTGCCAGTTCGCCCTTCTTTTGGGACGTCATTGAGGTCAGCGGGGAGTAGCTTTGGGAGTTTGATTTGCTCGAGTGGGTAGTGATCGAAGTATTGTTTGGGAGCGACTGAGGGATAGTGTGGGCGGACGAAACCGAGAGCGAGGAAGAAGGGTTTGTCTTTATGTTTGTTTAGCAAGGCGATAGCGCTGGAGGCTGCTTTATAGTCTGGCTGGTCGGCCCCTGAAGTATCGTCTGATTTGACGGTGACAAACATGCGGTGTTTGGTACCGGTTGATTGTCGCCCCTGCATTTCGGTTGTTTCGATATCCGTATTGAGGAGAGCGTAGAGACCAGGGGTGTGTGCTTCTAGGCCTTGGGCATTGATTTTGACATCCCAGTCGTCAGGGTGGTCAGCGCCGTCGGTGCCAGCCACAGTATCTCCGGGAACGCGCATGTGATAAATTTTGCCGACACGGGCAGAGAAGATGTCTTGCTCACGAAAGAACTCTCCCATGCCGATGGCATCTTGGCGCGGGGTGTATTGGCCCGCCATAAAGGAAGCACGTGATGGGGCACACCAGACAGCTTGGCAGTAGGCATGTTCAAAGACCATCCCACGGGAGGCGAGTTTATCGATATTGGGAGTGCGTACGACTGTGTCACCGTAGCATCCTAGTACGGAGGCTTTGAGGTCGTCTGAGACAATAAATAAGATGTTACGGATTTCAGAGGCGTGCGCCGTGACTGTGTAGGTGAGAGCCAGTATGAGAGTCTTCATAGGAACGTGTCTATGGGTCTCATCATGATGCTAGAATGATCGGATTTTTCAAAGGTATTGGATGGGGATGCTGAGGTGGGGTTGGATTTGCTAGTTGCTGGCCAATAGCCACAAAAAAAGCACCCACTGGAAGGTGGGTGCTCAAGAGAATGGTTTGGTTATTGTGCTTAGCTCAGTGCCTTGGAGGTCTCTTTGACGAGGGTAACGGTAGTGTCGAAATCAATACATTTGTCAGTGATTGACTGGCCGTAGGTGAGGTCTTCGAGTGGTTGGGGGAACTTTTGGTTTCCGGAGACGAGATGAGATTCGAGCATGGCTCCGACGATTTTATCGTTCCCGGCAGCACGTTGGCTGATGATATCACGGTAGACGGCGGGCATTTTAGTGTCGTCTTTAGCGCAGTTTGCGTGTGAGGCATCGATCATGATCGCATCACTGACATCGCTGGACTGAAGTTTATCGATGGCGAGAGCTACATCGTCGGCACTGAAGTTGGGACCATTTTCACCACCGCGGAGGATAATGTGGCAATCTGGGTTACCAGATGTTGTGACGGCAGAAGCGACACCTGATTCAGCGACACCGAGGAAGGTTTGTGGACGGCCGGCTGCGTTGATGGCGTTGACGGCTGCGACGAGGTCACCAGCAGTGCTATTCTTGAAGCCGAGGGGCATTGAAAGTCCGGAAGCCATCTGGCGGTGGGTTTGAGATTCGGTGGTGCGCGCCCCGATTGCAGACCAAGAGATGAGGTCAGCGATATACTGGGGAGTGATGGGGTCTAGAAGTTCAGTAGCGGTGGGGAGGCCGGTGTCGATGACTTCGCGAAGGAAGGTGCGGGCTTGGCGGAGGCCTTCAGCGATGTCGTCTGAGCCATCGAGGTGTGGGTCCATGATGAGGCCTTTCCAGCCGACTGTGGTACGTGGTTTCTCGAAGTAGACACGCATGACAATGTAGACCTTGTCTTTGACCTCATCTGCAAGCTTCGCTAGTTTTTGTGCGTATTCGAGGCCCGCTTTTGTATCATGAATGGAGCATGGGCCGACGATAAGGAGGAAGCGTTTGTCCTTCCCTTCGAGGATGTCACGGATGGTATTGCGTGAATTAGCGATAAACTCAGCCTGCTCGTTGCTACGAGCCACCTCTTGCATGAGAGTGGCGGGTGTGGGAAGCGGGATGTTTTTAGTGACGTGGAGATCGCGGACCTGTGCCATAATTCTGATTGTTGTGATGTGCGTGGCGATCATGGTTTACAGGATCGCTTGGGCTTGCGTAGTCTTTTTTCCATGAAAGACAAGGCGATATCTTTACTAAAGCGACTCACTGAAGCTCACAGTGTGCCTGGCTATGAAGCAGAAGTGCGTGACATCTTTGTGGCAGAGTTAGAAAGCGAGGGGAAGGTGAGTGCCGATAAGATGGGGGGGGTGTATTGTGAGAGGGGAGAGGGACCGACTGTGTTGTTGGCTGGGCACATGGATGAAGTAGGATTTCGGGTACAGCATATTACGGCTGATGGCTTTCTTAAGTTTTTGCCAGTAGGTGGATGGTGGACGCATACGCTGTTGAGCCAAAGGGTGGAGGTCATGACGCGTGAGGGCGGGAAAGTACTGGGCGTGATTGCGAGCAAGCCACCACATTTTTTGCCTGAATCTGAGCGTAGTAAAGTGATGGCACTGGGAGCACTCTTCATTGATATTGGGGCGCAGAGTCGCGAGGAGGTTGAGAGGATTTTTGGTATTCGCATTGGGGATCCGATTGCTCCGGCGGTGCCCTTTACGGCGATGCAGAAAGAAGATTACTACATGGCCAAAGCGTTTGATAACCGTGTGGGGATGGCGTGCGCGATCCAAACATTTCAGGAATTAGCTGGTGAGCAGGCTGCTTGTAAATTAGTGGCGGCTGGGACGGTGCAAGAGGAAGTAGGCTTGAGGGGGGCAAAGGCCGCAGCTGAGAAGGTGCGACCGGATGTGGCCATTGTTTTAGAGGGGCCACCCGCAGATGATGCACCCGGTTTCCCAAAAAGTGAATCTCAGGGGAAGCTTGGTGGCGGAGTTCAGATTCGGATGCAGGATCCTACCGCGATTATGAATCCGGCTTTGGTTGATCTGGCAATCGAAGTAGCTGAGCGCGAGGGCATTCGTTATCAATTAACGATGCGCAACAGTGGGGGGACAGATGCTGGGACATTTAATCAGGCTAATGAGGGGGTGCCATCGATCGTGTTAGGCACGCCTGCTCGGTATATCCATTCTCACAATGCGATCATTGATATCAACGACTATTTGGAGATGGTTCGGTTGTCGAAGGCATTAGTTTGTGCCCTCGGAGCCGATGCGGTGGCTGGGTTGACTGATTATTTGTAGCTTGGAGAGTGTAAGGGCGAGTATGCGCATTTCGGAGCATGCTTGCTGGACAGGCCATTGTGAATATGGCAGCTAGATGCGTGCTCGCAATATACGTACATGACCTCAACCCAGTGATTTTTGAAATCACTGATAGTATTAAGCTGCGTTGGTATGGATTTGCCTACTTGTTAGCCTTTGTTGCTGGGTATTTATTGCTCAAGTGGATGGGGGATAAAAAGCTTTGGGTGCTACCTGGAAAAGTGGCTGGTGACTTCATTGCGTATGCTGCGGTTTTTGGAGTGTTCTTGGGTGGGCGTATTGGCAATGTGCTCATCTATCAGAGGGAAGAGTTGATGAATGACCCCTTGGTAATCTTTCGGGTATGGGAAGGTGGGATGGCGAGCCATGGGGGGATCTTAGGCTTACTGATTTTCACCTTTGTGTATGCGAGGATGAAGAAGGTGTCGTGGACCGCGCTGGGGGATGGATTGTGTGTGGTAGCTCCGCTAGGGATTATGTTTGGCCGTTTGGCCAACTTCATTAATGGGGAGCTCTATGGCCGGGTGGATAAGACTTTTGCTTGGGCTATGAAGTTTCCCAATGCGCTATGGGATAAAAATACAGTTGAGGGAACTAAGCCAAATTTGACGCAAGCGGCCGCAGCACGAGCAGACAAAGGTGGTGAGTATACTCAGTACTACGATCAGATGATAGAGGGCAGTGATGCCTATTTTGATGGGGCTTTGAAAGAAGGTACTGCAGAGTATGAAGCATACGCAGCATTGATGTCTCGGAAGGCTGAGATGCTCAACAAGGCGGTGCGTGAGAACCCTGAGGTGAAAGATGCGGTCGCATATTACTTAGAGCCACGTTATCCATCTCAATTATTTCAAGCTGCCTTAGAAGGATTGCTCTTGTTCCTCATTCTTTTTGTGATGCGGGTGAAGTTTCCTAAATTGGCACATGGAGTCCTGACTGGCTTATTTTTTATTTTTTACGCAATTTTCAGGATATCGATGGAGAACTTTCGCGAACCAGAGACGGCGAATTTGATGTTATTGGGGACGGAATGGACGATGGGGCAATTTTTATCTTTGTTCATGATCGCGATTGGTTTGGCCTTTATTCTTGGGGCTAAGTTGAGGGTGAAGAAGGGGACCTTGTTGCACTGTACCCAGCAGGCATGAGGTAAAAAAGTGAAGGTTCTTAATCTCTAGTTAAGGTTGGGGTGTTATTTTGTAGTCACTTCTCAGCCGCCCCTTGTAATTCTAGGGACAGGGGAAATGTATTCGGGGCTGGAGGAAGTTTATCAGCCAAGGGAAGAAGGAGAGAGCTTCCCTTGGCTGCAATGCTCGTGGAATGTCGATGAATCTCTGACAGCGGTGTCCCAAATTGGGGAAAGGCTACGTATCACAGGTATGTATAGTAAGCTGATGATGCGTAATATTTTAATGGGGGCCGTGGTCGTTGGGGCTGGGTTTGGCAGTGTGAAGGCGGCTGAGTTACCGAATATCATTTTCATTTTTGCAGATGATATGGGAGTGGGAGATGTGTCTCATAGGACTGGGAAAGCGGACACTCCGGCATTGGATAGGATGGCTCGTGAGGGGATGCGCTTTACCGATGCCCACACTACTTCTTCAGTGTGTACGCCATCTCGGTATGGATTGCTTACCGGGCGTTACAATTGGAGGACGCGTCTACAGAAAGGGGTGTTTTTCTCCCCACATGACAAGCCATTGATAAAGAAAGATGAGTCGACTGTGGCATCAATTTTAAAGGATAAGGGATATGATACGGCATGCGTCGGGAAGTGGCATCTAGGGATTGGCTGGGAATTTAAGGAGAAGAACAATCCGAAGTCACGCACGGGATATGATATTGATTTTGCTAAGCCTGCTGTCACGCCGACTTCTCATGGATTTGATTATTTTTATGGGATCCAGGCGTCATTGGACATGGCTCCTTATGTTTACATTGAAAACGAACGGGCAACGGCTGAGGGGTCGGTTACGAAAGGGTTTCCGCGCAAGGGGGCGGCAGCACCAGATTTCGAGGCGAACCAATGCTTGAAGGTTTTTGCGGAAAAGTCGGTGGCCTATATCAACCAGAAGGCGAAGAGTGAGAAACCATTTTTTTTATACCTTCCTTTGACATCTCCGCATACTCCTATTGTGCCGAGCAAGGAATGGTTAGGCAAATCACCGATTGGTAAATACGGAGATTTTTTAATGGAGACAGACTGGGTGGTGGGCCAAGTGTTAGAAGCCTTGGATGCGAACAAGATCACAGAAAATACATTGGTGATGTTCTCCACCGACAACGGCTGCTCTCCAGCTGCAGGTATCGGAAAGTTAGTAGAAAAAGGCCATAAGCCGAATGGTGACTTGAGGGGGCACAAGGCAGACATTTACGAGGGCGGGCACAGAGTTCCGACACTGGCGATGTGGCCCAAGGTGGTTACGGCAGGAACGGAAACGAAGCGTCTCACTACACTAGCAGATTTTTACGCTACCTGTGCAGAGATCGTGGGCGCTGAGTTAGGTTCTGAAGATGGGGTAGATTCGGTATCTTTTTTACCGACATTGAAGGACGCGTCGCAGGTGGATCGTGGAGCGATTGTGATGCATTCTATCAATGGAAGTTTTGCTATTCGCCAGGGGCGGTGGAAGTTGTGTTTCTGTGGTGGCTCAGGAGGGTGGAGTGCTCCACGTAAGGCGCCTGAGGGAGCTCCTAAGTGGCAGTTGTTTGACCTCGATGCTGATCCGGGGGAGAAGGTGAATGTATACGAGAGCCAGCCAGAGGTGGTACAGGGCCTACATGATCTGATGGTGCAATATATCGAGGATGGTAGGAGTACTGAAGGGAAGAAGGTGCAAAACGATGTGGAGGTTGAATTCTTGAACCGATCAGTGGCTGAAGGAAAAAAGAAGAAATAGAGGTCCTGTAGACTGAGGTTGAGTAATGAATTAAAAAAATCTAGGATGGGGGAGTTAGATAGATGATTAGACAGAAGTTTATTTGGGCACTATGGGTTCTTTGTTTTTTATGTATTAGGGTGGAAGCACGCGATGCCGCGGAGCGTGTTCGACCAGACAAGTTGATTGAGTATAAGAAAATTCAGGAAGGTGATCCGCTGAAGCTGCATGTGTTTCAGCCAAGCCAGGTGAAGGGGGAGGTTCCATGCATGGTGTTCTTTTTTGGTGGGGGCTGGGCGGTAGGTAGTCCTGTGCAGTTTTACCAGCAAGCTGATGAGTTTAGAAAGCGTGGTCTGGTTACCATCTGTGCTGAATATCGCGTGGCTAAGAAGCATAAGGTGAGGCCTGATGCCTGTGTCGAGGATGCAAAATCAGCAATTAGATGGGTTCGGAAGCACGCTGGGCAATTAGGTATAGATGGAAATAAGGTGATTGCGGCAGGAGGCTCAGCCGGAGGCCATCTGGCGGCTTGCACTGCATTTGTTAGAGGGTTTGAAGCTGAGGGGGAAGATCTCGCAATTTCTTCGAAGCCGAACTACCTAGTCCTGTACAACCCTGTGTTAGATACCACTGAGTTAGGCTATGGTGTAGAGAAGGTAAAAGAACTGAGGCAGAAGCTTTCACCAGTACATCAGGTGGTTGAGGGTGGTCCTCCGACGATAGTCATGCACGGGAAGGCCGATGAGACAGTCCCTTTTGAGAATGCTGAGCGTTTCTCAAAGGTGATGAAAGAGAAAGGGAATAGCTGCACCTTGGTCCCTTATGTAGGGGCAGCTCATGGTTTTTTTAATAGTCCCATGTTTCGCAAAAAGGCCAACTTGGAGTATTATAAGAGTACGATTGAGGAGACTGCTGAGTTTCTTGATCGGGAGGGTTTACTGAAGCCTTAAGCGTTATTGAGGTGGGAGGGAAAGCTACAAGTATGAAAGGATGTGGGATTATTTGTAGGTGGATGTGTGGATCATGCGTGGTTTGGGTCAGTACTATATAGTACATGAGAGCTTGGGGGGATACCTGAGCTCAAGCAACCACCCAACCACTATGAAGTCACTATCAGTCATTTTGCTAAGCACGCTTGTTGTAGCGATGCCAGGCCTTCAGGCGCAGGCGAAGAAAACGCATTCGCAACGTACCCGTGCATTGACTCCAGAAGAGCAGTTGAAAACATTCAAGCTAGCGGATGGTTTTGTCATAGAGCTGGTGGCATCTGAGCGAAATGGAGTGGTGAATCCCATTGATTTAACATTTGATGACGCTGGTCGGCTATGGACCCAGACGGCAAGAATGTATCCGTTAGATCCTGTTGTAGGGATAAAGTGGGGGCAGCTTTTAAAGCTGATGAATGATGTTGAGACACAGAACAACGATCCTCGATTTAAGAAGATCAAAGACCTCTATCAACTGAAGAGTCAGGGCAAAGATCAGATTTTAATATTGGATGACCCAAGTAAAGAAGCGAAGGGTCAACTGCAGGTTTGGGCTGACGGACTCTCTATTCCACAGAGCATTCATCCCTACAAAGATGGGGCGTATGTATGTCATGGTTCTGAACTGTTTTTGCTCAGGGATACGGATGGGGACGGCAAGTCCGACAAGGTGGAACCAGTGTTGACTGGTTTTGGTTTCACTGACACTCACACGATGGCTCACCTGTTAGTGCGAGGTCCTGGTGGGTATATGTATTTTTCTCAAGGCGCCTTGAATAAAGGAGAGGTGACAGCGGTGAAGTCAGGTGTGAAAGCGCGGGTAGATGCATCCTGCCAAGTTCGTTTTAGCATGGACCATCGAGAGCTTGAGGTGGTGTCGACAGGTCCTTCTAACATGTGGGGGATGGTACTGCGAAACGATGGACAATGGTACGGGACCGAGGCGAATGACCGAGCATATTCAGTGGTGCCGTATGAACATGGTACGGCAATGACTGGGGTGGCGGCTGTAAAGCTACGTGCCTATCAACCATACTTACCTGAGATGCACGAATTCCGCGTTGGGGGGACAGGTATTTCTGGTTTGGCCTTTTCAGATTCGCTTTCGGGTGGATTTCCTAAGGAATGGAAGGATGTGGCAATTTTAGCGAACCCGATCACCTCGACCCTCAACTCGGTACGGATCAAGCGCAAGGCTGATGGGAGTGTGAAGGCGGAGCACTTGGAAGATTTGCTAGTGTGTGAGGATGATTGGTTCAGGCCAGTGAACATCGAGTTTGGTCCTGATGGTTGCTTGTATATTGCGGATTGGTACAACAAGATTGTGTCGCACAACGAGGTGAGCACGGGGCATCCAGATCGGGATCGCACGCATGGGAGGATATGGAGGGTTCGGCACGAAAGCCAAAAGGTGCGTCCAATTCCTAATGTGAAGGAAGCAAGCAACGCAGCTTTAGTTCAGCACATTCAGGCGTCGAGCTTGTGGGAGATGCGAGCGGCGTGGTATCAGATTGTTGATCGGGGGGCGAAGGAGCTCATTCCAGATTTAATGAAGGTAGTAAGCAACCGGAGTCTCAATGTTGTCACGCGGATTCATGCACTCTGGGCGCTCGAGGGGCTGGGGCATTACGACGCGCCATTAATGGCTCAGTTAGTTTCAGATAAGGATGGTAATTTGCGACGTGAAGCGATCCGTTCACTTGCGAGTTTTGGTTTGGATCCGAGTGAGGCGGCCAAGTTGTTGGCGCCACATATTGATGACTATAATTGTATGGTTAGGTCGCAGGTGTTACGCACGCTACGTGATCTCAAGGGAGCAAGTATGCAAACCGTTGAGTTGTTAGTTTCAGCATGTAAGCCGGCTCTAGATGGGAAGAATATGGGGGGAGGCTATGAACGCAGTTTCGAGAGGTTTTTGGCTCGCTACGCGTTAGAGGGTTACCAAGACACTTTAGTAAAGTTTATGGATTCCGAAGCAGCTGCGAAAATGCCTGCTGAGAATTTGTTGTGGGCCATCCAAGCTCTGGGAGAAAAAGAGAGGGAGGCAGCATTTTTGAAGCTTTGGAAAGCAGTGTCACATAAACAGTTAGATTCTGAAACTTATGTAGCAGTGGTAAATATGTTAAGTAATAAGGCCGTGTACGATGTTGTAAAAGGGAACTTAACTGACTCCAGTTACGCGAGAGCATATGTTCAGGTTGCGGTTGAGAACAGGTCTCGGATCAGTTCAGAACGTTTCAAGGAGGTAATCACGCCTCAGGTGAGGAGGCATTTTGCGGATGAGGAGCTTGTAGATGAAGGGCTTGTAGCTGTGGCAGCACTGAATTTGAGAGGGTTTTCTCGAGAGCTTGAGGGGGTGGATGTGGATCCGAGCAATACAGAGAGGATGAGTTTGTTGCTTGCAGCTCAGGCAACGGAGCCGAGAGTTTACCGTAAGAGCTTTGCCGAGATTGCTGGAGATGCAAAGCAAGCTAGGGAGGTGCGTGAGGCTGCTGTAGCCGCATACGCTAGGGCTGATGCGAAGGTTGCCTTAGAACTAGTTAGTGATTTGTTAGGTGACATGACACCTGGGCAAGTACGGTCTTTGGTAGGACGTGTGACTCAGAGTAGAGAGGGGGCTGATGTGATGTTTAAGTTATACCAGAAGGGGAAGTTGGCGGGAGAGGCATTTGATTTATCTGCGGCAGAGAGAGTGTTGGCGGTACGGGCTCGTGACAACCAGCGTGCTCAGTTAATGCGTGAGGTGCGTGCTCGTATTGCTGTGGAAAAGAAGCAGGTTCATGCTAAGATTCAAGGTTTCATGCAAGCCGCTGAGTCGTTAGATGGAGATGCAGAAAAAGGGAAAGCCACTTTTGCTGCGTGTTTGATGTGCCACAGAGTGGGGGATGAGGGGAAGGACATCGCACCACCATTAGATGGTTCAGGGCACCGCGATGTGGAGCATTTGCTGACTGCGATTGTTGATCCGGATGTTGCCGTAGAGGGGGGGTATCACCTGTATCAGGTCACGCGGAAAGATGGTGCTACAGTAGAGGGGTTTCTTGTGAAGAAAGATGCTAAAGGGACGACGGTGGCTGCGATGGGAGGAGGGAAGACATTCGTGCCCAAAGATGAGATTAAGAAGCAGAGGTATACGGGGCGTTCATTCATGCCAGCTAGCTTCGGCAATCTATCAGATCAAGATATGGTGGATTTGTTAGAATATATTAAGACCCTGAAATAGATATGGGAAGGGGAGTAGCGTTGGGCGGTGATTGATCATCATTCGCCCAACGGTATTGTTGGAGTATTGAGGTAGGGGAGGATGAGAGAACGCGCTGCGGGGAGGTTTCCGAGAGTGATTTGTCTGGAGGCGTTTTGGAGTTCGGTACGTATTTTTTGGTTTGAGTGGTAGTATTTTTTTAGATGGTAAAGTTGGATTGGAAGCCGCAGATCTTGTGGGGTGGTTTTAGGGTTGAGTGATTTTTGGAGCAGCTCGAGGTATTGGTAGGAGGTTTGTATTGTGGGTTCAATGACAGTGCCTTCACCGAAGTCGTTCCAGGTGGCGATTTGGATAATGGGGGCATTGGATTGCTTGGCTAAGTGTAGGCTTTCGCTGAATGTTTTAGTGCCTCGCGGATCGATAGAACCGTAGCTAGTGGAGTAGATGTCTTGGAATCTAGGAAAGGCGATGGCAATGGTTTTGTCGGTTTTTTGGGAGTAGAGTGTCTGGAGGTATTTCTTCCATTGGTGGGTGGAGATTTCTTTGCCTCCATGAACTGGGGGCCAACCAAAAGACCCATCGGCATTGGTTTGTTGGGTCATATGTGGAAGCGCGTAGAAGGCGGGTTTGGGAGAGACGTTAGAGAGGATTGATTGCCATTGTTGTGGGGTCTTAAAATGGACTGGACCAAAGACTGGGAGGATGGGGCGTCCAGCGAGTTTAACGTATGCAGGGTCGCTAAAGCAGTGTTTAGAGAGCCAGGCGAGATCTTGTTGGCAGAGTTCAATCTCCTGCGTGGGGCTCAATTGTTTTTGTTCGCTTATAGCTTCAATGGTGCGATCTTCATAGCAGATCGCATATTTTAGCCCTGCTTGTTTGATGGATTCGATGAGGTGCTGGGTACTTTGATGGATTTTTGGGTAGGCACGAAAGTTTTGGCAGCCGTACCAATCAATGATGACGCCATCGATACCAGTGATTTGCATGAGTTGTGTGTGACACGCCAGGAGGTCTGGGTCTCTGGAATCGTAAGCTCCGAGAAGCGGGTAGTGGTGTGACGCGATATCGCGCTGACCATTGGGTTGGATATGATCGGGGTTGAAGCGACCATTCATGGTCCAATGCCAGCCCCATTTCCCACTTATTTCTTTAGACTCGTACCAGGGCATGTAGTGCACAAGGACAAGCGGGCGGGGTTGCGCCATGGCCAGCATGGAGGCAGTCATTGTGAGGAAGTAAAAAGCAAGCAAGCGTGGTAGGTTCATATGGATGCGTTCTGGAGTGGTGTTGCGATGGTTAGGGTGTGCTCTGTGTGACTTTTGTCAGAGTGGCATTGAGTCATGGAAGCATACGGGAGATGGAAAAAACATCGATCAATTTCAGAGATGTTTGGTCTCATAGGTGATGCGTATATGGATGAGTATTGGGATTTGGATCATGGCTTCTGTTTCTGGGGGGGCGAACATAGTGGAGAACGCGGAGGATGCTTATCGGCTGGCTCGGTTTGACCGTGATAAGAATGGGGTGTTTTGCGCTGAGGAATTTGCTGAGATGCAGCGCGTGGAAGAAGAGATGTATCGGGCGCATCGGGCTTTGCTTCTCGAGAAGTACGATCTAAACCGAGACGGTGAGTTGTCGAAGGGAGAGCTTAGGCAAGGGAGGTCTCGTTTCCGGGAAGGTGTGATTGAGAAGTACGATGTAGACAAAAATGGATGGCTCTCAGCAAAGGAATTGGCAGTAGTAAAGGTCGATTTTATTCACGCAGGGGCTTTTCCTGATTTTAGCTTAGAAGCTAGGAAATGTTGAGGGAGGTAGTGAGTAGATCCTTGTTAGTTAGCGAGGTATAAGGAATGATGCGGTGGGGGAAATGCTACTTTACGCGGTGTGCTGAATTAGGCAGGGTAGTCCATCATGCTGAAGCTACCACCATTTGTAATTTGTCTATTTTTTGGTCTTAGTGTCTCACGTGTGGTAGCGGAAGAGGTGCCTCGGATAGGAGATGCGCACCCTACTCGGCCGGAGTACAAGCTCGTGTGGCAGGATGAATTTGTTGATGAGAAGTTAGATCGGAAGAAATGGAGGCCAGTAGATGATACAGTTATTGGTCAATACGGGCATGGCAATGGTGAGGCCCAAGCATATGTGGATGCTGAGGGAGAGACCTTTTATGTTAGGGATGGTCAATTAACGATTATAGCCAGGCATGCACCAGATGCGAAGTATCCATTGAAGGATGGTAAGAATGGAAAGTTCGTGAGGGAGATTGATCATCAGGATTTCAGGTCTGCAAAGCTTGAGACGAAGGGGTTGGCCTCATTTACCTATGGATTAGTGGAGGCTAGGATCAAAAACCCGAGAGACAAGAGTGGTAAAAAGACGGCTGTACCCGTGTGGCCGGCGTTTTGGATGTTACCGGAGCCTGGGAGTGCGCCTTTCTGGGGGTATTGGGATGCTCAGGCTGCGGCTAAGAAGTGGAAATGGAGTTACAGTTCTTGGCCCTACAGCGGTGAGATAGACATTATGGAAATGTCTGGCAGGGCAACACGTCTTTATCACGGGGGGGCTGTGTATCACAGGAGCCCAAAAGAATGGACTGTTGGAAATATTGGCTGGTATTCACATTACCGTCGCTATGATGGAGCGATCGATCCGAAGCAGTGGATAGCTGATCAAGTGTTAGATGGAAGCTTACAGCCCAAAGATGGGGAGGCTTCCTATCCTGACAACTTTCATGTATTTGGTTGTGAGTGGACGAAGGATCGAATCGTATTTATGTTTGATCATCAGGAATGGGGGAAGGGCTTAGATTTAGCTGAGCAAAAAAAGTTTGGAGGGAGAAGTGTGTATAGGGATTACCCGTTTTATTTAATTTTAAATCAAGCAGTAGGAGGAAAATATTTTGGAGTGTGGGGGCCTAGGGATAAGGGGCCAGATAAGAAAGGTCAGAACGAGCTTTACGACTTTGCGCTTTTTCCTCAACAGATGCAAGTAGACTGGGTGAGGGTCTATCAAAAAGGCGGGGAGAAAACAGAGGGTGAATGAGGGGAGTACGGCACTATCCTAGAAGGAAAGAAGAGGGGCTTACTTCTCTGAAGCGACAGTAGAGAGAGGAACGAAGGTGGGTTTGCAATTTTTGTTAGGAAGGAGGTTTTTGATATTTTTTCGATTCTTCCCTGTGTCATCTAACAAAACTTTTTTTGCAGGTATATTTGAGAGGAGGTTAGTGGCTTTAGCGAAGCTCGTTTTTCTGGTGTAGATAGTTTTAAGTTTTGGGTTACCGGTGAGTGTGAGTGTGAGATTTTTTTGATTCCAGGAGATATTGATAGGTTTCACTTTATTTTCTTTTTCGAGGAAGAATTTAACGAGTGTGAGATGTTCTTGGGTGGATTTAATTTTTGAATCGTAGAGGAACATACAATATTTAAGGAATGCGCGTCGGTCTTGGATTTGGTTGAAGAGGTGGACGGTTTCTGAGCCAGTGAGTTTACGGTTGAGTGGGGCGTATTTGGCGGCGAGTTTCATGAGGTCGGCATCTTTATGTTGGCCGTATTTGAGGTATTTATTGGCTTCTTTAAAGTCTTGTCGCATGAAGTGGAGGAAGCCGAGTCGGTAGAGGGCATTTTCATTTTCTGGGTCATTTGCGACGGCGTCTTGAGCGGATTCGAGTGCTTGATCGAGGTTGAAATTATGGAGGTTGTATGTGGAGTGGCGTTGGAAGACGAGGGAGGAATCTCGGCGTTCTTTTTGTCGGGCTTCTTGCTCTTCGACAAACTTTGCGAGGTGGATTTGGGCTTCTTCTTTTGCTTTGAGGGCTTCGGTTTTGGCTTTGAGGGCTTCTTTTTCGCTAATTTTTACCGAGCTGATGTAATAGATGGTACTGGCGGGCAGGAGGATGAAGAGAAGGATGGCTGAGATACAGGCAGCCATGTGCCGGCGGACAAAGAGGTGGAGTTGGGTTGTGAAGTTGGCAGACTCAGCAGAGGTTGCGAAGCCGTCGAGGTATTGGTCGATCTCGCGTTTGAGCTCAGCGACGTGTTGGTAGCGGTTTTGTGGGCGCAGGGCGAGGGCTTTAGCGAGGACGTGGACGAGGCGTGGTGGGATATCTTTACGTTCGAGGCTTTTGATTTGTCCGAGTCGGGTACTGGTGAGGGCAACGGTTGGGGAGTCGCCCATAATGGGGGCTTCGGAGGTGAGGATATAAAAGAGGAGAGCGCCGAGCCCGAATACATCGGCGGTGGGGTGCTTTTGATACCCTTCGTAGGCTTGTTCGGGGGCCATAAATCCGGGTGAGCCTTTGATGTAGCCGTATTGGGTTTGGGCTTTTGCGAGATCACCTTCAACACTCTGTGCGATACTTGACGCAATGCCCCAGTCGCCTAGGAGGATTTGTCCTTCCTTGCCGATACTCACATTTTCAGGCTTGAGGTCGAGGTGGAGGACGTCTCGGGCGTGGGCGTACTGGATGGCGTCGCAGATATCGCGGAAGATTTCTAACTTTTTGTTGAGGGTAAGTTTGGTTTCTTCTTTCAGTTTATCGACGAGGGTTCTTCCGGAGGTGAGTTCCATGGTGAACCATGGGGCGCCGTGGCTGATTCCGATGTTGTAGACGCGTATAATGTTAGGGTGCTCGAAGCCGGAGGTAATTTGGACTTCACGGATAAAGTCGATGGAGTGTTCGAGGTTGATGAGCTCGTGTTTGATGCGCGCGAGCGCGATGGTGCGGGAGCAATGGGTGTCGGTGACTTTGTAGACACGCTTGATGGCGCCTTCGGCAATAAATTCCTCGTTGATATAGCGTTCCTCCGAGAGCAATTCCACCGGGCTGAGGGAAGCCTCGTAGAATTGGGCGAGGTTGGCATTCATTTTGAAGCCATTGTTGGAGGAATCATCACTCATGAGGCTTATTCGAGTTCTTTGCGCAATCTGGCGATTTCGACGATGAGGCGTTCTTTGACCCGATTTTTAATGCGGTAGATGGTATTTTCTTGGAGGTTGTATTCTGCGGCGAGTTCTGGTGCTTTAGCACCTTCGAGCGAGCGTTCGAAGATTTCGATACTTTGGGCATTAAATTTTTCGCGGAGTGCTTCCATGGCGGTATTGCTGATGTAGCTACGCCATTCTTCGTCCATGATGGAGTCGAGTTTTGACTCTTTATTTGCAGGGTTATTTTCTTCGGAGAAGTAGAGGTCGATGCGAGCTTTCTCGCTATTTTTTGAGCTGAGGTAGGTGAAGGCAGTATTGCGGATGACTTGGCAGAGCCAGGTGCGAAACTTTGCTTTTTCGGGCTGGTAGTCGAAGGTTGGCAATTTTTTCCAGAGTTTCAGGAGAATGTCTTGGCGCAGGTCGACGGCTTCTTCATGGGTGACTCCGAGGCGTTTGAGGACGACATAGATGTAGGCTTCATAGGTACTCGAGAAGGTTTGCCAGGCTGCTTCATTCTGCTGGTCTTTGAGTCTTTCGATGAGTGTGTATCGGGTTTGTTCCATGGAGTATGGCTACTGTGTCATTGGAGGGGAGGTGGCGTCAATGGTGATGCAGGGGGCGTGGATGATTTTGGGAATTGTGGTAGCTTGGGTGAAATCTTCGATCAAATGTGTGAGGTGAGACGACCTATAGGTAGCCCATACGCTCGGATGAGTGGGCATTTCTACACCCTATGATCTAAAAAAATGACAAAAATTCACATCAGCAGCCTGATTGGACTCCTCGGTGGGGCAGTGGCGCACGCGTCGACTGGTTCAGCCATGGTGACGAAGGACGTTTCTAAAATCGACGAGGCGGTGCAGGCCGCACAGCCCTTGTATTCACAATCTGGTACTCTCAAGTCTTTAGTGCCAGAGAAAATGAAGGCGGGGCAAACTGGTTATTTGATAGCAACGAGTGAGTACATTAAGACTCACTCGAAGGCATTAGCAGCATTCATTAAGCACAAGGAGAGTAGAGGGTTTAAGGTGCATGTTGCAACGGAAAAGGACTGGGGCGTGGTTGAGAGTGGGAAGGGACGCAAGCAAGCGGATCGCGTGCACCAATGGATGCAGGAGAATTATAAAAAGCTCAACCTGCTCTACACCTTGATTATTGAGAACCCGCATCCAGATGAGGGGTTGATTCCGATGGCGAAGTTTAAACCGAGGAAGTATAAGGTGCCAGCACCTGAAGCGAAGAAGGACTATGCGAAGTACCTCAAGTACAAGGATAAGCCTAGGACTGAGGACGGGAAGTATTTGTTGTATGATGGTTCGGATCCATCAGATTATTACTATGCGGATTTGACGTCTAACTGGGATGCGAATGGGAATTCGATTTTAGCGGAGAAGGCGGATTACGCAACGGGTGAGATTGATTGTGTGGCTGAAGTGTATGTGGGGAGGATCCCCTATTACGGGGAGGATCATGCGTATTCGAATCTTGCGGGTGTGGACAAGATTTTAAGGCGTACAATTGAGTATGAATTAGGGGCGAATGGTGACACAGCATGGCGTAATGATATATTTTACGTGGGTGGTGCCGATAAGCGTTTCAAGAAGATACAGGATCAATTTTTACCGTATTCAGGTGGCAGGCTTGAGACTTATCGGGTGAGTCAGGGGTATGGATATGAGCCAACGAGTTCGAAGTGGAATGGTGAGATAATCCAGGCTGCTCTCAATGCCGATAAGCCCTATGGTTTCATTAATTTTCAAGAGCACGGGTCACCGACCAGCATGGCGGGGCAAATGAGCACAGCGAAGGCAAAAGAGTTGAAACGCACGCAGCCAAGTTATGTGTATCTAGGTGGCTGTGATGTGGCGAGTCCAGAGCATAGTGACAATGTTACCAATGCATTGTTTAATCACATTGGGATTGCGGCAGTGGGAGCCACGCGCTCGGTGACGAGTATGGGCGGGGATGATGATACTGACTCTGCGGCTGGCTATGAGAGGCTCTATTTTGGCCAGTCGACGGGCGAGGCCCATTGGAGGTTGTTATCTGATTACGCGGATGGGATGAAGAAGGTAGGGGCATCTAATTTCTTGATGAATTTGATGGGGGATCCATCTGTAGTGGTGATGCCCAAAGTTAATGAGGATCCTCTTGTGGTTGGGCCGAACATGGATGTTCTGAAGTTTCGTCATCAAGAAAAGAACAGGACACCGATTGGGTACACAATGGTGGTGCGCAATCAGAGTAGCCAAGAGCAACAGTATACAGTGCACACGAGTGGGGCTCTGATTGCCGAAGATGAGAGCTTTAAGCTTGCGCCCTATAGCTCTCGGAAGTTACGTGTGCTCTTTAATGACGCTCATCAATTGAGTGTTGGGGAGCATTCTGGAAGTTTGGAAGTGAAGACCTTGGAACGGACGGTAGAGCGTCAGTTTGTGTTAGACGTTTACGCACGCACGACAGTCTTGAATTTGGCATTCAACACACCGGCTGAGCGTAAGATCTTGGGCATTGATGCCAAAGGTGAGAAGGCGGAGATGATTAAGAAGTATTTAGCTGAGCGATCTGGCGATGATTTTGTGAGTCTACCAAAAGGCACTCGGGGGGATTTGAGCCGCACGAAGGTGGTACCAGGTGAATCTGATGTGACAGTGGCAGCTCGCTTGCGTTATGAGACTGCGGCGAAGGGGCAACTGCAGTTTTTCAAGTTCGGCAAGACCTTTGAATGCTTTGATGCTTCGATTTTAGATGGGAAATTCTACGTGATTTTCCGCACGGTGAAAGGCTTAGCTGAGAAGGAGACGGAGGGACGGATTGAAGTGCCTGCGCCGGCTGCTGGTGAGTGGTTTGACATGGTGGCTTCCGTGAACCGGTCAGCGAAGACGATGACATTGATTGTCAATGGCAAGCGATACACAGCAGCATTTGCGCCTGAAGTAGGTCAGGGTTTGGCCTTTGACAAAATCCGATTTGGCTATGGGAAAAACCGTTCAGCCATCAACATTGATGCCTTCACTATTTTTGATTATGCCTTGGGAGAGAGGGAAGTTCAGACCCTGGCTTCGGGAGACATTATCAAGCAGAGTTACCCAAAGAATGGAGATAAAGCGAACCCTCAGGGGGTTAATGTGTCATGGAACTACAGCGGCAAAAAGGAGAACCAACGTTTCGTGGTGGTGTACGCTACCGACGCATCTTTTTCTGATAGGAAGTACATCGAAACCAATGATAGCAATGCCTTGCTTGCGGATTTGAGTGATAACACGACGTACTTTTGGAAGGTTGGATTTGTGAAGAATGGTAATAAGAGCTTCCCATGGGAATCCTATACGACTTTCACTACTGATGGCAGCATCCAAGACGTGGAGGTAACGATCAATGACCAGCGTCAATTACGTGCTGCGACGGTGGGCGATAACAATTTCAGCGAGAAGCTCACGAAGTGTGTGACTGCGTTATTGCCACCCGATTCGAAGGGTAGAAGGAAGAAGGCTGAGTTGTTTTTTACGAAATTGGAAGGGGAGGATTGGTTACGTTGTCATTCAGACGGGACCTTGACTACTAACTTTGGAGCACCAAAGGCGGGTGAGTACAGGTTTAAGTTTTCGGTCTCTACTCGTTATGGAATTCCCAAAACATTTGAGAAAACCATCATTGCAAAATAAAGCGTTGTGCTGACTTAGGTAAGTCTCAACATTGGATGCATGTTGAGGCTTCATTGTCCACACCCCTAGGTTTCACGATGCAGTGATCTAGCCTAAATCATATTTTAAAAACTACTTATGAAATTTCTGCCGATTTTTATTTTTCTTAGTTTGATGCCTTTGTTAGGTGTGGCGCAAAAGCCTAACATCATCCTGATCATGGCCGATGATATGGGGTATGAGACAGTGGGTGCGAATGGTGGGCAGAGTTATAAGACGCCACATCTGGATCGGATGGCTAGCGAGGGTATGCGTTTCACGAATTGTTTTGCCAATCCATTGTGTACCCCCTCGCGGGTGAAGATTATGACGGGGCAATACAACACAAGAAACTATGTGCAATTTCGGGTGTTAGATAGAGGGCAACGTACTTTTGCGCATTACTTGAGAGACGCTGGTTATCGGACTGTGATTGCAGGCAAGTGGCAGTTAGGTAAGGAGGAGGACAGTGCGCAGCATTTTGGGTTTGAGGAATCATTGTTATGGCAGCATGTCCGAGGGGCTCGGCGAGAGGGTACGAAGATTGATTCTCGTCATGTGAATCCGCGGTTGGAGCGCAATGGCAAAGCGGTGGACTATGACAATGGTGAGTTTTCATCTGATGTGTTTGTTGAATTTTTGGGGGAGTTTATGACGCAGCATAAGGACGAGCCAATTTTTGCGTATTATCCGATGGTGTTACCGCATTGTCCGTTTGTGCCGACTCCTGGGACAGCTGACTTTGATGCGCAGTCTATGGGGAGTAAAACCTACAAGGGCAAGGTGCAGTATTTTGGAGCGATGGTTGGGCACATTGACAAGATGGTGGCGAGGTTGGAGGCCAAGCTTGAGGAGTTAGGGATCGCAGATAACACAATGATTGTATTTACTGGGGACAATGGCACAGACATACCGGTCAAGAGCCAATGGTCAGGGAGGCAGATTGCAGCGGGCAAGGGGAAGATGACGGATGAAGGGATGCGCGTGCCATTGATTATTAAATTTCCAGGGAAGGTTGAAGCTGGGAAGGTGAGTGACGCCTTGGTTGATTTGGCAGACTTTTTACCGACTTTTACTGAATTAGCAGGGGTGGAGCATGAGGCTGAAATTGATGGTGTGAGTTTATTGCCTGAGCTTTATGGAAAGGGGGGGCGTGTGAAGCCTTATGCGTATATTTGGTATGAACCCAAGAAAGGGGAGACAGCAAAAGCGACGGTCATGGCTCGGAGCAAGACGCACATGCTTATGCGCAAAGGGGAGGATGGCGAGTTGGTTTTTTATCAAACTCCAAAGGCCTATGAAAAGGTGGTTGTCCCCATGAGCGAGATGGGGGAAGCAGACAGGACTCGCCTGAAAAAGTTAGAGAGTGTCCTTGAGCGCTACGATGCATTACGCGGGAGCTCGCTTCGGGCCCAATAAGCGCGGGCTAGAGGTTCAAGAAATAGCGAATGATAAAGGCGTTGGCAAGGTCGACGAAGAAGGCACCAACGAGTGGAAGGATAATGAACGCTGTGGGGGCAGGACCATGGGTTTTGGTCACTGCGGTCATATTTGCGATGGCGGTAGGGGTGGCTCCTAGGGAAAAGCCCGCGAAGCCCGCACTCAGAACGGAGGCTTGGTAGTCACGCCCCATCAGAGGAAAGAGGAGGAAGCGAATAAAGATGATGGCTGAGACAGCTTGGGCCGCAAGAAGGATGAGGAGTGAGCTGGCGAGGTCAGCGATAGTCCAGAGCTGCATGCCCATCAGTGACATGGCGATGAAGAGTCCTAGTGAGAAGTCAGAGATGACGGCGATGGCGCGTGTGCGAGCGGGCCATGCGATTTTCTTAGAGATCAAGGGGATAGTGTTAGATAGAAAGATGGCCACTAAGAGGCATGATACGAAGAGTGGTAATTTCACTCCTAGGGCATTAACCCAGTCATTAAGGTAGAAGCCAACGATGATGGCAATGTGGATGGCGAAAGTAGCCTGCATGAGGCTGACGTGGGTGATGCGTTCGATGTTTTCATTTTCATAGCTGACCCCGACTGAGAGTGATTGTGCGCTGGAGCCTTTGAGTTTAAAGGTCTGGATGAGCCATTTAGAAATTGGGCCACCGAGGAGTGAGGCCATGACGAGGCCCATAGTGGCGGAGGCCACGCCAATTTCTAGGGCATTCGAGATACCGTGTTCTTTGGCGATATCAGAGGACCAAGCGATGGCGGTTCCGTGGCCACCGATAAGTGAGGCTGAGCCTGTGAGCACGCCCATGGCTTTAGGTTGGCCGAGGGCCATGGCTCCGCTGACACCAACGATATTTTGGATGACGATATAGCCTAAGGTGAGGGTGAGGAGGATGAGAAGGGGGCGGCCGCCATTAATGAGGTCAGAGAATCGCGCGTTGATTCCGATAGTGGTAAAGAAGTAGACCAGCAGGATGTCTCTGAATTCTAGGTTGTAGTTTAGTTCGACATCAACGAGTAGGTAGAGGACTAAGCTAACAAGTGAAGCGATGATGCCACCAGTTACTGGCTCAGGAATGTTGTATTCGCGCAGGAATTTGATGCGCTGGGTAAGCTGCATGCCAATGAAAAACACGAGAATTCCTAGGGTATAGGTGATGAAGGTTTCAATCTCTATGAGGTGTTTATCCATGTGTGGTTGGGTCTTCTACATGATGCCAGTATCTCTGATAGATGTAAATGGAATCCTCAGTGTCAGGATTGCTGCAGGAATGTATGGGGTAGGTGTGGGGTTGGTATGGGAAGGGGGGAGCTCGGTCTTGACCTTGATGCTGCACTCGCTCATAAGGCGCTGGAAATCCCACGATGAAAATTCTCGCAGTATGTACTAACTTATTTTGGCTCTGGACGATCCTGGGGGTGGTTTGGGCATGGTTTCAGCCGGGAGCGTTCACGTGGTTTTTGAAGGGGACGGTTCCAGGGACTGAGGTGAAATTAATTTCAGCAGGCTTAGGAGTCATCATGTTAGGCATGGGGGTGACATTGACTTTGGAGGATTTCAAAGCGGTGTGTAAGACGCCGAGGCAGGTCTTCATAGGGGTGGGCGCTCAGTTTGCATTGATGCCTTTGATTGGTTGGGCGGTGGCAACGGCATTTCAGCTCCCTGACATGTTAAAGCTTGGGGTGATTTTAGTAAGTTGCTGTCCCGGGGGGACGGCGAGCAATGTGATTTGCTATCTTGCACGGGCCAATGTGGCTTTAAGTGTTTTGATGACGATGTGTTCGACTTTGTTAGCGGTAGTTCTCACTCCCTTGTTAACGAAGTGGTATGCGAGTGCAATTTTGGAAGTGGATGCTGGAGCGATGATTCGCTCGATGGTGACGATTGTTTTATTGCCGGTAGTGGGCGGAGTATTATTGAATCACTTTTTTAAGAAGCGGCTGGAGTATGTGCGTTTGGTCTCTCCATTGGTGTCGGTGTTGGTGATCGTATTAATTGTTGGAGGTGTGGTTGGATTAACGAAGCCTGCGATTATTGAGTATGCGGGTAGTTTGTTACCAGCGGTTTTCATTGTGCATGCTTTGGGCTTTAGCTTGGGGTATGTGGCTGCAAAGTTGTTGAAGTTACGTGAGGCAAATTGCAGGACATTGTCGGTGGAGGTAGGGATGCAAAATTCTGGTTTGGGATCGCAGCTAGCGAAGCAGCATTTCACATTGTTAGCTGCGACACCCTGTGCGATTTCGGCCTTTTACCATTGTTTGATTGGGAGTTTGTTGGCGGCATTTTGGCGAGTGAGACCGCCGCGTGACTAGGCTGTGAGGGCAAATGGCTTCCATCAGCTATTCAATGAATTTGTCCGCAAGGCCAAAACAATTTAGTTTACCTGCGGGAAAATCTAGCAAGTCTGGTGTCAGTGAGAGTCTCCATCTATCAATTATTTGTACGTCACTTTAGCAACACCCGTGAGCAGCAGGTGGTGGATGGGACGATTGAGCAAAATGGTTGTGGAAAGTTTGCTGAGATTACTGAGAAAGCCCTGCGAGAAATTCAGAGTATGGGATTCACTCACATTTGGTTCACAGGTGTGTTAGAGCAAGCGAGTTCGACGTGTTATCCGGGGATTGAAGCGGATGAGGCGGTGTTGATGAAGGGGAAGGCTGGGAGCCCGTATGCGATTCGCGATTATTTTGACGTTTGTGCTGACTATGCGGTGGATCCGGAGAACCGGATTGAGGAATTTTCGGATTTATTGGATCGGTGTCATGAACTCGGGATAAAGACGCTGATTGATTTTGTACCCAACCACGTGGCGCGGAGTTACCACAGTGACATTCAGCCGGATTTAAACTTTGGGGAGAGTGATGATGTGGGGCGCTTTTTTGCCTGGAATAACAACTTCTTTTATTTAGCTGGCGATGGGGTGATGGAATTACCTGGTGGGGAGTTTTCTGGGGAGGGAGCTGGGCGTGTGACTGGGAATAATGCGGCTACGTGGCAGCCAAGCTTGAGTGATTGGTATGAGACGGTGAAGTTGAATTACGGTCACGATTACACGACTGGGAGGGACACACATTGCTTACCGGAGGCAGAAGCTCATTTAGATGAGGTTCCTGACACTTGGGTGAAGATGGATGCGATTTTATCGTATTGGCAAGAACTGGGGGTGGATGGATTTCGCTGTGATATGGCGCACATGGTGCCCATGGAGTTTTGGGCATGGGTGATTCGCAGGGCACGCTTGAGGGATAGCCATTGTTACTTTATGGCTGAGGCCTATGATGGTGATCCGGCGAAGTTGACTCACGAGAATGTGTTAGAGTCTTTACTAAAGCAGGGTTTTGACACGGTGTATGATGGAGATAGTTACGAGTTAGTAAAGGAGGTCGTGGAGCATGGTCGAGGGGTGACGGAGTTGGATGCATTGTTATGGGCTCCTGATCGATTGAACCGGATGCTTCGCTATGCGGAGAATCACGATGAGGTGAGGTTAGCCTCTCGTCACCATTGGCGTGGGCAGGGGGCGAGCTTAGGCAAGGTGGTGATGGCATTTTTGACAGGAGTAGGGCCGAGTCCGTACATGCTCTATAATGGTCAAGAGGTAGGTGAGTGTGGAGATGGTGTTGAGGGCTTTGCAGGCGACGACGGGCGCAGTAGTATTTTTGATTACGGGCACTTGCCTCGCTTAGCGAAGTGGGTGAATGAGTGGCACTATGATGGAGGGAAACTAGCCGTGGAGGAGCATGCATTACGTGCTTGGTATGTCGAATGGTGTCAACTACTGCAAGAGCCAGCCTTTGCGAGAGGTGGAGTGTATGGCTTAAATTCTGCTAATATGGAGAATTCGACCTACCGGGCGGGTGGTGAAGCGATAGCACAGAGTGTGTATGCCTTTGTACGTCACGACCGCGAGAGTGATGAGGCATTTTTGGTTGTATTAAATTTTTCTGAGGCGGCATGTGGGGATGAGATTGAGGTATGGTTGCCGGAGGGATTAGGGGTTTGGATGGATGCCGAGCTTGCGCCGCGAGTTTTACTGGGGGGGCTTGAGGGTTATGGTGTGGCTGTGGTCCAGCTCACTTTATAGGAGGCGGGGAGTATGGGGGAGTTCGGCCCTGAGTGATTGAATGGGGCCCTATTCTTTTGCGGATTGCTGGGTGCTGGCTCTATTTGATGGCTAGACTTTGTGGGTATACTGACGGGGTGCAAAAGGAATCTCAGAGACATGTGGTGATCATTGGTGGGGGCGTTGTCGGGCTATGTTCAGCTTATTATGCGATGCAGGAGGGCTGGAGGGTGACCGTGCTGGAGCGAGAAGAACGATCTGAGGAGGGGTGTTCCTATGGCAATGCAGGGATGGTTGTTCCAAGCCATTTTATTCCATTAGCGGCACCAGGTATGATCGCCAAGGGGATGCGCTGGATGCTGAATCCGGAGAGCCCATTTTATGTGAAGCCACGCCTTAGCATAGATTTGATGCGGTGGGGGATAGCGTTTTGGAGGCATGCGAATGAAGAGCATACTGAGCGGTGCAAAGCCTTGTTGGCTGAGATGAGTTTGCGGAGTCGGCGCCTATTCGAAGAGCTTCAAGAGGGGGCAGACTTTGGCTTACAAAAGCGTGGTTTATTGATGCTTTGTAAGACTCAGAAGGCACTAGATGGTGAGGCTGAGGTGGCTGCGATGGCGAATGCTCTTGGAATCAAGGCGGAGGTTTGTGACCGGAAACGGACTGCTGAGCTCGACCCTGGCGTGGAGATGGATGTGCAGGGCAGCGTTTGGTTTGAGCAGGATTGTCATCTGGAGCCGAATCGCTTTATGGAGATGTTAGAGAGGAAAGTGGAGGCTGGAGGTGGAGAGATTCGCTATGGGGCACAGGTTGTGGGTAGTGAGAGAGAGGGAGACAAGCTCAAGGCTGTCATGTTAGAGGGGGGAGAGAAAGTGGAAGCAGACGCTGTGGTGGTGGCAGCAGGTGCGTGGTCACCGGACTTGGCGCGCATTTTTGGGGCACAGGTATTGATGCAGGCAGGGAAAGGGTATTCCTTGACTTTACCTCATCCTGTTCAGCTTCCTGAGTTGTGTTCGATTTTCACGGAGGCTAAGGTGGCGATCACGCCGATGGGGCAAGCATTGCGCTTTGCGGGGACGATGGAGGTTGGGGGTAATGATTTGAGTGTGAACCCGCGACGTGTTCAGGGGATCATCAAGTCAGTAAAAGAATACTTTCCGCAATTTGATGTGAGCCACTTTGAGGGTGTGGATGCATGGGCTGGTTTGCGGCCATGTTCACCAGACGGTTTACCCTACATTGGGAAGTTGTCGCAGTATGGCAATGTGGTGGTGGCCACTGGGCACGCGATGATGGGGCTCAGTTTAGGGCCAGTGACGGGGCAGATGGTAGCTGATATACTGGGTGGTGAGGGCGTGGATACGCGTCTCGCAGTGGAGCGATTTTAGTAGGGGAGAGGAAAGTAGAGGCTTAGTGGCCCGGGTTTTTAGTGGGTGGTAGCTGTGCCTGCGAGGCTTAATGAACCTCTTGGCGGTAGGCTTTAGGTGTGACGCCAGTGGTTTGTTTGAATTGGCGAGAGAATGCGGACTGGTCAGAGTAGCCGCATTCTAGTGCAGTTTCAGCGATACTTTTACTGGTACAGCGCAGGAGGTTACAGGCTTTTTCAATTCTGGTTTGGGTGATGAACTGGCCTGCGGAGATTTGGTGGAGGTTTCGTATTCTTTGGTCGAGTTGGTAGACGGAGAGTCCAGCCATTTCGGCGAGTTCGGGTAATCGCAGGGGCTGTTCGACATTGTTACGGATGTGAATGATGACTTTTTGAAGGATGGCGAGGTCGTCGCGTTCTTCGGAGGGGGCGTGGATATCGCGCGAGATACCACAGATGCCGACTGCCTTTTTTTGTTCGTTAAAGAGGGGTTCTTTGTAGGTGAGGCACCATCCTTGCTTTCCATTTGGGTAGATATGGAGCTCAAGTCGCGCGTGGATGCCGGCGCCAGTTTTGAGGATGTTGCTATCTTGGGCGCTGAACCCGTCACCGAGTGGGGATGGGAAGACTTCGTGGGCTTTTTTACCGATGAGTTCGTCTTTATCTTCGAATCCGAGTCTACGGGCGAGGGTTTTATTTACGGAGACGTATCTCCCTTCGATATCTTTGACAAAGTGCACAATATCTGGGACTTGATCGAAGAGGGATTCGCTGACGACGCAGCGACCGAGTTGCTGGAAAAAGGTACTTTTGATCATATGCTTTAAGCTCTGTGCGGATTCGGTGGGAATCTCTCTGTATTTATACAAGATCTTTGTGGTATAGTTATCACAGATGAAAGCGCAAGCGCCAGAAAAATTAAAAATTGTCGATTCACACACGGGTGGTGAGCCGACTCGGGTGGTGATTGAGGGATGTCCTGATCTTGGATTTGGGCCACTGAGTGAGCGCAGAGATGAATTAGCGAATCGGCATGATTGGGTGCGGACGTCATGTTTATTGGAGCCTCGTGGATTTGAGGCGATGGTGGGGGCGGTGTTGGTGGAGCCGCATGAGTCAGATTGTGTGGCGGGAGTGATTTTCTTCAATAATGCGGGGTACTTGAACATGTGTATTCACGGAACGATTGGTTTAGCCAAGACGCTGGAACACATGGGGGTAATAGGCGTAGGGCGCCACCGGATAGACACGCCAGTTGGGGTGGTGACTGTTGAATTAAGAGATGATGCTTCAGTGACCGTTGATAATGTTCCGAGCTATCTGTATCGGGAGGACATCAGTGTGGAGGTAGAGGGTGTGGGGCTTGTGCGTGGAGATCTTGCGTGGGGGGGTAATTGGTTTTTCCTTGTGGATGGTCAAGGGCCTGAGGTTCGGTTTGAGAATGTGGAGGCATTGAGTGGTTATGCGCGTAGGGTGCTGAAGGCTCTTGAGAGTTCGGGGGTGCGTGGGGAAGACGGTGGGCTTGTGGATCATGTGGAGTTGTTTGGTCCACCGGCGGATGCGCATTCTGACAGTCGCAATTTTGTGATGTGCCCAGGTGGTGAATATGATCGCTCACCGTGTGGAACGGGGACGTCGGCAAAGCTTGCCTGTTTGTTTGCAAAAGGGGTGCTAAAGGAGGGGGAACTCTGGCGACAGGCAAGTATTTTGAATACTGTATTTGTGGGGAAGGTGACGGATTTGGGGGGCGGTAAGGTGCTACCGAGTGTGACGGGAAGTGCGTGGGTTAATGGGGAATCGACTGTGATTATTCAAGAGAGTGATCCATTTGCACACGGGATATATCACACACAGTAAGGGCTACTGAGGGAAGAAAGATTTTAACAAAAACAAGAAACTAACAAGCAATAGAAATTTAGGACATGTCATTAACTGGTTTATCATTCATTGGGTATCAGCGGGGAAGAGGAGAAAATGTCTGTGGCACGGCCATTAACCCAGCCACGGGTGAGTCTATCGGTCCGGAGACGATAGCTGCGACAGACACGGAGTTAGAGAGCGCGTTAGAGTTGGCCGAGCAGGCATATGCCGAGTATCGCGAAAAATCTGGTGAACAAAGGGCTCAATTTCTCAGAGTCATAGCTGCGAATATTGAAGCGGTAGTGGATACGATCGCAGAAAGAGGCCCGTTAGAGACTGGCTTACCTGAAATGAGGATGCGGGGTGAGTCTGGCAGAACGATCGGCCAGCTTCGGTTGTTTGCAGATTTAATTGAGGAAGGGTCTTGGGTGGATGCGAGGATTGAGCACGCACAAGCAGAGCGCCAACCCTTGCCTAAAGTTGATTTACGTTCGATGTTGAGGCCATTGGGTCCTGTTGCAGTCTTTGCGGCATCTAATTTTCCGCTGGCATTTTCGGTAGCGGGTGGCGACACGGCATCGGCATTGGCAGCGGGTTGTCCTGTGATTGTGAAAGCGCATGCATCACATCCGGGTCTCTCTGAGATTGTTGCGGAAGCAGTGGTTGAGGCAGCTCAGGCGACTGGCATGCCAGAAGGGGTCTTCTCGATGCTGTTTGGCAGTGGCCGTACCTTGGGGCAAGCTTTGGTGAAGGCGGAGCAGATTAAGGCGGTAGGCTTTACAGGCTCACAGGCGGGTGGTCGTGCATTGATGGACATTGCGGCGGCACGTCCTGAGCCGATTCCCGTGTATGCAGAGATGAGTGCGATCAACCCTGTGATTTTTGATGAGAGTGCTCTGGGGGATCAGAGTGGCAAGATGGCAGAAGCGCTTTATGGTTCCTTGACGATGGGTGTTGGGCAGTTTTGCACGAACCCGGGATTAGTCTTTATACCCAAAGTGGGCAGTGAGAGTTTTGTGGGGGCGTTGGAGTCATTGGTGCAATCAGGCAGCAGTGGTACAATGCTCAATGCTGGAATTTGTAATGCCTACCGCGAAGGCATTTCCATGCTGGGGCAGCATGCTGCGGTTGAGACAGTGGCTCAGTTATCAAGTGACGGTCAGGGGCAGGCTGGGCCTGCTGTGTTCCAGACTACAGCTGAGGCATTCTTGAGCGATGCAGCATTGAGTGGCGAGGTATTTGGTCCAGCGACATTGTTAGTTCAATACGAGGATGGTGCGCAGCTTCAGGAACTTTGTGAGCGTCTTGAGGGGCAGTTAACTGCTTCCCTTTTTGCGAGTGAAGAAGCGCTCACTGGCTATGCTGGGCTTTTCCAATTACTCGAGCAAAAGGCGGGGAGGTTGATCTTTAATGGATTCCCAACTGGTGTGGAGGTGTGTCATTCCATGGTACACGGCGGACCGTATCCGGCGACATCTGATGGCCGCAGCACTTCCGTTGGTAGCATGGCAATTTACCGATTCGCACGTGCCGTTTCTTACCAGAGCTTCCCGGATTCAGCGCTTCCGGCCGAGTTACAAGACTCCAATCCACTGGGAATTACTCGGATGGTGGATGGGGTGCGAGGCTAGTTACTCAGGAATCGTTTTAGGGGGAAAGAAATTGCGCAGGCCTTGGGAGGGGCCTGCGTATTTTTTTGGGAGAAGGGGGCGATAGTGGTGTGAGGGCATAAAAAAGATAGAATGAGAAGAGAGGTGAGGCCGCGCCATGGTTGCTGGTAAGCTCATGGCTCATA
>NZ_JBHUJB010000024.1:0-536 GCF_042683245.1 Rubritalea tangerina | reverse complement strand
CATACCAAGCATGCCGACTGACTCACCTTTGCAAGCTTTTTATTTACTTATTTTCAATCAGTTATACTTAAGTGAACGCGCATGGGCGGAGCCCCATCTACGAATCCCTAAGGCATCATACTCTCAAAAATGGGTACAATACTTTTGGAAGCAAATTCTGATGAAAGCGTGGTAATCCGACCAAAATTCTACGACATCAATTTGGAAATATCATACGATGTGAATTTGGCGCGTAACAGATAACTACCTCGTGCAATACAACTCAAAACGCCCGCATCAAGGACGAGGCATGAACGGAAGAACTCCTCTCGCCGCCTTCACTGAAGGCATCAATAAATCACCTTCTAAGAAGGCTAAAAAAACAGTAAAAAGAACATCAACCTAACAGGACATCTGTCAGGTGATAACCGTCACTTTACATTCCGTACGCTGCAAAGCTTCACTCATCTACCTCCTTCATAATTTGTCTGTCTGGAATGGCACGGACTTAAGCGGTTTTTCGTGTAGCCCCTCTATGCGGGATTTCTCTAAAGGTT
>NZ_JBHUJB010000023.1:0-41394 GCF_042683245.1 Rubritalea tangerina | reverse complement strand
AGCCATACTGAGCTGTCAGCAATATTCGCACCAATATGAAGAGGACTTCGCTGACAGCACACTAGTATAGCTCAGTCACATACTGCTCTTTTACACCGCCTCCACTTACGCGGACCAAATACACCCCACGAGAGTTTAGCAGCTTCGCTGGCTCAAAGTTGATAGTGTTCCCATAACTGTGCACATACTGCACCCCTATGCTGCGACCCTCCACCTCATCATTCCAACTGATCGATTTGATCGGGCGCTTCTTTAATTTATACACTTCCACTGTCAACTTGCCCGTCGGTGGTGCATTCTCCGTTAGGTAGAGCGACCATGCATTACCTAACACAAATTCCTTCGGGAACAGCCCCATTCCTGGGTAGGCATGCGGATCGCGAATCCCTCTCCCACCATGAGAAAAAACATGCATCGCTGAATAATTACCCGAACCGCCAAATCCAGTCTTATCAAGCTTCGGATAGAGACACCATCTCCGGTGACCGCGCTTCTCACGGTTGTTCGCTCCTGCATCATTGATGTACTGGTCGACAGAACTCGCCAAATTCCCATTCGATGCCATCGCCAGATTACACTCGTTTGTGTAGTGGCCAAAATCATGACTCAAACTTCCCTTCTTCTGACAGATCGTCCCCGCGGCAGTCGCCTTCTGGTTCAACCCTGGTGTCAATTCCACATCGTCACTCACCCCACAAAGGTAGCGGAAAATGTTCAGTCGAGTCAGCGCATCAAATTGCGCCTGGCTTGCAAAGGAGGGGCGCTCACGGCGCTCAATCTCTTTGATAGCCGCTTTGATCTCCTCCTTCGTCTTTGGATAATACTTCTTGTAGAGCTTCTCGTCAGACCCACTCACCCCTTCCTCTGGGCGCGAAGCTGCCTTCCCCCCCTTCAATTCCTCTTCAATTCCCTCAGCAATATTCTCATTGCCCCACGCCACGACCGCCTCCTGCGACAATTCATCAAGCTTGCTATAATCAAGCTGGAAGGTGCGCCGGTCTTTCTTGCGCATCACCTGCACTTGCGACCCTTTGATGTCCATAATCTTAACCACTAAAGAACGCCCTTTAGTGTCAGTTAGCATCTCCCAGCTATCAGCTTGGGCCGTCGTCATCCCGCCTATGCTAGCGCACATTGCCAGTGCTCCAGCCATCCAGATTGTTTTCATTTTCATAAGTAGGGTATAGGTGTGCAATGGGTTAAAACATGCCCTCAATCTAGAATCAAGCGACAAGCCCAAGGTCTACCATTGGCACCAATCCGCAATATTTCAAGAATACCACCCCAAAATTCCCCTCCTCATCCAACAAATGACTCCATAATGTTTTGACTCGGCTCTAATCTCGACCAACATCCCCACGTCCCCCCTATTACCCATCCTTACTTCATCTTATTATGGCTACGCATCACATCGGTATCGGCATGGCTGGCTTCGGCACAGTCGGCACAGGCGTCTGGGAAACCCTCGAACGCAACGGCCAACTCATTTCAAATCGCGCAAAAGAAGCATTCTCGCTCAGCATTAAAAAAGCTGCCGTCCGCGATATCACCAAAAAGCGTATCGATGATGCACCTGCAGACCTCTTCACCACCGACTGGCAAGAAGTAGTCAACCACCCAGAAGTGGACATCGTCGTCGAACTCATCGGTGGCACTACCACCGCTTTCGACATCGTCGCTGCCGCCATTAAGCTTAAAAAACCAGTCGTCACCGGCAACAAAGCTCTCCTAGCCGAACGCGGCGAAGAACTCTTCGCCCTCTCCCGCGAATTCAATACCCCAATCCATTTCGAAGCTGCCGTCGCCGGAGGAATCCCCGTCATTAAGGCAGTCCAAGATTCCTACGTTGGCAATCGCATCGAAACTATGTCCGGTATCATCAATGGCACCTCAAACTATATCCTTGAGCGCATGACCACCGCCGGACTCGATTACCAAACCGCCCTCAAGGAAGCCCAAGACCTCGGATACGCAGAAGCCGACCCCGCACTCGATGTCAATGGCTGGGATGCAGCACACAAAGCCATCCTCCTCGCCACACTCGCCTATGGCTTCACCATCCCCGCCGACCAAGTCTACGTTCGCGGCATTGAACGCGTCCGCACCATCGATATCGATTTCGCTACGAAGCTCGGCTATGCAGTCAAGCTCCTCTCAGTCGTCCGCGAACATGCTGACGGCTCAGTCGAACTCCGCACGCAGCCCTCGTTCATCGCCCAATCCCACATCCTCTCCTCAGTTAATGGCGTCTTCAATGCTGTCGCTGTGCGTGGAGATGCCTCCGGCGAAGCGCTCTTCTACGGACGCGGTGCAGGTAAAGAACCTACTGCTTCATCTGTCGTCGGTGACCTCGTCGAAGCCGCCTACACTTTCGTCCACACTGCCGGCCATCGTGGCTTCCTCCCCTACGCCCAATCAGGCAAAGTCCTGCCCGTCGACCAAACCGAAACTTCATACTACGTCCGCTTCGAAGTCGAAGACCGCCCAGGTGTGATCGCTGAAATCGCCAATATCCTCGCAAACGACGGAATCGGCATTTCGGGCACGCATTCCCCGGTCGACCCTGAAGACCCAGATAAAGATTTCTGTGATATGGTCTTCCTCCTCCACACTTGCCCCTTCGGAAAACTGCGTGAAACGCTCAAAAAATGCGAAACCCTCGACTGCGTCACCTCCGAGCCAGTCGTCTTCCGTATCGAGAAGCTAGCGACAAGCTAAGCCACACGCACTCAACACTCTCCAACATCCCGCAAGCTCCCACCCAGAGCTGCGGGATTTTTTTGTCCCCTAATCACCACTTGACGAGCCTAACACAGTTGCTTTGACTCAATAGCGTCGTTTGAACTACTATGAAATATTCATTCCTCCTGCTCACACTCTTCATTGCATCAGCTTCCGCCCGCCCATGGACCAACAACGCCGGGAAAACAATCGAAGCCGAATTCGGTGGTATCGAAGGCGACAATGTCGTCCTCCTGCTCAAGAAAAAAACCTATAAAGTCCCACTCAGCAGCCTCTCTGAACAAGATCAACAATACGCCAAAGAACAGGTCGCTCTCGCAGCCAAAGCCAAACAAGAAGCCGCTGAAAAAATTCGCACACAAGGATACCCCTTCGGTGACACACACATCAAACCCGGTGAGCTGAAAACTACCACCCTCCCCCTCTCCGAAGCAAACCAATCCCTCGCTCTCAAAGGGGGCAAAGGTTGGAAAGAAAGCTGGATCAATAACTACCGCGGCCAATGGCTAAAAGACATGGCCAAAGGATACCCGATCAGCGAAACAAACACACTCATCGGCCTCCCCCCCGCATTCGATCCCTCCCAGCCCACCACCATCTTCATCCAATGGGCCAGTGGAGATTCAAAAAATAATATCCGCGGCGCCAAAGCATACTGGAATAGCTGTAAGGAAAACAACTGGATCCTTCTCAGCATCGACTCCACCCCTGATTCAAAATCTGCTTGGTCCTTCTCCGCCTTCCTCGCCAGCATCAATACCGCACTCGACGCCCTCCATTCCCAATGGCCAAATGCAAAACAATGGCCCATCGTCTGCGGTGGCTTCTCAGGTGGCGCAAAGAACTCCCAAATTATGGCCGGCCTCCTCAGCCAATATGACCACAATGTCAAAGGCCTCTTTATGGGAGGATGCAACGAAACCTTCTTCGAACTCGGCACTCAAGACTACAACATCAAAAAAGCCACCTGGAGAAAACTCAAAGCCTTCGAATCCAGCGGCACTAAAGACCACCTCGTCGATAAAGCCTGGCGCGCCAAAGTCCGCAAAGGACTCAAAGATGCTAGCCTCAAAGACTTCAAAACAAAAACCTACGACGGCGGCCATTCCCTCCACCACGGCCAATTTGTCGAGGCAGTCAAATGGATCCTCACAGAGGATTCTTAGTGTGATGTCAGCGGACACCATACAAGTACACACCCCTTAAAGGAATGCCCCCGACATACAAGCGACAGACCAATCAAGAAATTCCACTGGCTGCCTACCACTACCCACGCTAAACTCCCTCCTCATGAAGGATACATTCGGCAATAGCTTTACCAAAACTCTCGCCACCGGTGCCGTCGTCACTGTCACAGCAATTCTTTTTATCACCACTGCCGCCGCTGGTCCTAATCTCGGAGGCTTCGCCGCATACCTCCCCATCATCATCCTCGTCACAAGCTCCGCATCCATCGCTAGCATCTGGTTCTTCGGACGCCCCAGAAACCTCGATTCCCCCACACTCAAACAACTCCACCAACTCGAACTCCGTATCCAAGAACTCGAACAACGCATCGCCAATGCCGAAATCGTTAACGACTTCGAAAATAGACTCGCGGAAAAAGAAATAAAATCGCGCCACAACCAGTTTGATACCCCCACCAATCCCTCCCATACCCCCACTCATCCCATCTCACAATAATCCCCAACCCACCCTTTTAATCATCCCCTAACTTGACTCTATCAGAGATTTTGTTAGCTAAGGTAGGCAACCCTATTACCTTAGTATGGCACGATTAATTATTGGACACACAACACACTCATCCACCAAAATCTGGGTCCGCGGCGACCGTAACTTCCCCCACGCCTTCGTTACCCTCACTGATCCTAACAAAAAAAACACCCAGAAAGTCAGCCTTGAGGAACGCCACTTCTATACAGGAGTCGTCGAATTCAGTAGCTTGAAACCCTCTACAAACTACAATGTTTCTGTCACCTTCGGCGAGGAAAGCACCGACACTGAAATAGAACAAGTCACATACGGGGACTGCACGGGAACACTTGAGACCTTCCCATCTCCCACGAGTAACGAAACGGTACGCTTTCTTCTAGGTAGCTGTAACCTTCACTCCCTAGGGATCCTCTCAAACCCAGACAAAGCCTTCCAACAAATCCTCGAACTCTCAAAGACACATAAGGCTCAGTTCATGATGCACTGCGGTGACCAGATCTACTACGATATTCCCAACTACCGGAAAGCTCCAGACATCCAAGAATACCGCGATAAGTACATCGACGCGTGGGGCCATAGCCGGCGGACCCGAAAGTTTCTTACCCAACTGCCGCAATACATGATCCTCGACGACCACGAGATCACAAATGACTTCTCTAACGATATGGATTCCGCCAGAACGGGATCAACCCCAAAGTCATTCCGCGACGCCTCACTGAAAGTCTACCGAGAATTCCAGCACATCCGCAACCCTCAGGTCTACGGCAACCAAGCACTCTACTACCCTTTCTCAGTAGGCAAAAACCAATTCTTCGTCCTCGACACACGCTCAGAACGCTACTGCTCGAGCGGTGAAATGATCGGCACCGAACAACTTAAAGACTTCCTCGCTTGGCTCAAAAAACATAAAGACGCCATGAAGTTTGTCGTTACCTCCGTCCCCTTCGTCTTCCACGTCAAACATGGTGATGACAAATGGTGTGGCTCCCAGTTCGCCAAACAGAGAGAAGCAATCCTTCAGTTCATCCTACAACATGACATCACTGGTATCACCTTCCTAACAGGTGACATGCATTGCTCAGGTCATGCACAACTTGAAGTGCGCCAAAATAACAAAGCCATCACCCTCCACGAAATCATGTCCAGCCCAATTAACCAAATCGGGAAAAGCTCTATCAATGACTTCACTCAGGACACCGGTTGGTCCAAATCCAAGGACACCCCCACACTCACCTACCGCTCCAGCTTCAAACGCAGCGAGTTCTTCGATGGCCACTCCAATGTCACACTCGTCACCGTAGATGGACGTAATATCAGTTTCGATATCCATCGCACTAAACGAAAAAAGAAAGCCCTTCCACGTAAGAAATTTTCAGTCTAATACCAATGAGCAAAAATTTCTGCTAGTATTTTCAAGCTGATTTTGCCGTTTCTTAAGGAATGAGAAAGAAGTGGTGCGTGCACCATGACTGACGAATAACGCAGAGAAAAGGCAAAAGCAGCCGAAACTCCTAAACGATGGCGTAGCCCAATCCATAACCTAACAATCATAAATACTACCAGAAAATTTTGTGAGTTGGTATGATACCATTGAATGATACGGAATAGACGAACGCTCAGAATCAACTTGCAGTAGATCAAGTCGGAGTGAAGGAGTCCCCCACGCGCGGGACAACTAAATGACAACGATGACATTGTGTATGATAATCCGACTTACTCTAAAATCGCGGAGCGCAAACCTCTCAAGACTTAACCACACCCCATTCGTCTATTCCGAGTCGAGAGATGACATAACACACCGACCACCCGTTACATAATAAGAGCTGGAGTATTTTCTCATATTACTTTGTTAGATTGAACACATGCAATCTTATCGACAACCTAACAAAAAAATAAAAACTTTAGCTCTTTTTTTCTAACAAACAATCACACACCCCAGTGATCGCCACTACTTAATGCCCGTGTTGTACCCTTCCTCATAGCCTTTCGCGAAATCTTTCGCCTCGCTTTGCTCATACATTGATGCATGCCGTGATGGAGTTCTAGATAAACCACAAGCCCCATCTTCGACTCCGCGCATCACCCCCTTCTTGTATGCACGCGTTGGCTGAGGCACCTTGATTCCACGCTTATAACCCGCTTCATAACCCTTTGCAAATTCACCCTTCGTAAGCTCAGAATAAAGAGAGTCATACCGCTTGGGACTCCGTGACATCCCGCTCCAACCATCGTCCACTCCACGAGAGTAAGCTAAGAAATAAATCGGCATCTCTCTCGCCTTTGGCAACTCCTCCCCCTTTCCGTCAACAAGCTCAACCCCGATCTCGTAACTCGCTGATTCATCCCGCCGTGCAGCATTGCGCATCATCAATACGCGTATGGTCAAGACTCCGTCCGCATCAACTCCTCCCTGGTACTCATTCCCATTTACTGTGCCATTAAAGAGCGCGGCATCTTTCCCAGCTATCTTCCCAGCCCCATACACCAAAAACGAAGTCGATAAATGCTTTGTCTCTAAAGTGACCACTAAACGCTGCCCTTTCTTCGCAGTCACTTTGTAGTCCTTGAAAGCATAACCTTTAATCTTCCCCTCTAGACTCACTCCCTGATGCGTCTTCGGAAACTTTACCGACTCCACCTCTTGGGCACGAACTACTCCACCGACTAACAAAGCCAATGCACTAAAATAAATAACTCTCCATTTCATAATATAATAAATAAGCACGCCATCCACCTCAGGGTCAATCCCACAAACCACTTCCCCCCCACTAAAAAACTTCCTCCCCAGCCAACTACTCCTTCTCTATCAAACTCAACATGCTCTCCACCGGCACACAGTTTCGAATCACCATTTGAAACGGCCCTTTCCCCTCTCCCTTCTTCTCCGAGGTGTAGTAAATCGATTGCGTGTTCGCGACCATCCCAATCACGTTCCCCCTAGAATCTATAACAGGACCACCACTTGAGCCGCGTGCAAACTCAGCAGTGACCGCCATCCACACCACTCCCCTCCGCGAAGTCCGATAATAACGCGACACCTTTCCATAAGTGTAAGTGAAAAAGCGCCCGTCTGGATGGGCAATAATATGCGCATCCCCCCCCACTTTACTAGCTTCCCCAAATGACAGCGGCTTGTAGCCCTCACCCGCAACTTTGAATATCGCTATATCCATCTCCTTGTTCGCAGCCAAAATCTCCTTCACCGCCGACACTTTCCCATCCCGTGTCAACACCCCCCAACCAGAATGCTCAGCATTCGCAAAAACATGGTAGTTCGTCACCATCACACCATCCGCGCTTAATACCCAACACGTCGCAGCCCCAGACCGATGCCAGTCGTCACAACGCCCACATTTGTAGACAGACGCTATGATCCCAACACTGTCCACCGCACCTCCATACACATCTTCAGAAATTTCCTTTCTCGCTTCCGCTAGTTCTATGGCAACCCTCTCCCGCTTCAATTGCTCACCCAAGTCTTTGGCACTCGTCGTCTGCCCTGCATCCACCATCGCCCCAATGCGATCCCCAAAATCAATCGAAAGCGCTCGATCATCAATCACCACAGGTGCCTCAGCTAACAGCCGAACACTCAGCCCTAAAAATAGTATACTCCGCCTAAATAAACGCATTGCTCACACTACTCCACCCATCCCATCCATCAACCCGATTCTCCACCACACATAAAAATAGCCACGAGGAACCTCCCCGTGGCCAAAAAACACGATAGATACCTCCCGGTACTAACCGTGATCAACGGCCTCACATGGCACGTCTTCCACAGGCTGAGAACCCTTAAGCTCCCATCCTCCCTTGCCACTCCAATCGCTCTTCAGACCAAAATGCGCTGTGAATGGCGCAAGATAAGACCCAATCGCTGGTGGTGGGAAAGAGACAAAACCTTCTCCCTCAAGTGATAACACCTTCGTGTATTCACCAAACCCAGTCGCACGTACTTGCCCCTTGATGTTGCTGATCGGCACGTCGCCACTCTCTACAGCCTGCGTAATGCGCCCCTGACCAGTCACTTCACCTGTCGCCGCATTTACTAAAAGCGAAAGACGAAGAATCGGTGCACCTGGTACGCCCTCGTTGCCCGCAATAAGGTCCACCTTGTATAGGCCAATCTTGTTTGCTGCTGCTGATGGATCTGCTGTCTGTGTTGTACTCATTTTCTGTTTCTTGTTGGTTTTTTTGTTTTCCAAATAACTTTGCTCAAAATCTCATGACCTTTCACAAAATTATCAGCATTATGAGCTACCTAACAACTAACAGAAATCAAGACAAAACTGTTAGAATTGAGAAATTTAGTGAAAATTTAAAATAAACAACATCAATCTAACAAACATCATCTACAGTCTAACATTCATTATGATATCCGATCAAAAGCCTCCCAAACCACTTCAACAAAACACCCTAAAAAACATGCCAGCCACACTCACATCCTCTAGAGAGCTCATCGTACCCTATTTCGAAAGCCTTCTAAAAACAACACCTGTAGGCCCCCACTCCTCAGAGTTAGCCTACGCCCTTGGTTGGATCACCCCCAATGGCGATGACTCCACATGGGCCATTCAAGACAGCGCCTACTTCGGCAGTTACCTCAAAGACCCATCAACCAATGAAGTAGTGCGTCCCTCCGATTCCACGCTCTGGGAGATCGGATCCTGCACAAAAACCTTCGCAGCCATGAGTTACGCCTTCCACCTCGCAAAAGGACATGTCCAGCGCGACGATAAAGTACTTCCAACTATCGCCCCCTACCTCCCCAGTACTGACAATCTCCCCGCAGCTCTCACTACCATGACCTGGGACGATTTGCGAACCATGCGCTCCCAGCTAGTCGGCAATCAACATAAAGGCCCCTCCATCGAAAGCTCCTCATCTGTCGAAACATTTTTCCAAGATCTAACTAACAAATCTAACTACACAGGAAACTCCCTATTTAACTACTCAAATTCTTCTTATGCGCTTCTGGGGTTCGGTATGCTCATCGTCGCCCACTCGCTTAAATCCTCAACACCGCTGAGCTTCGACGAGTTCCTCCCAAAGCTCAGAGAATACTGGTATGACACCCTCTTCAGCCCGATCGGCATGCCAGACACCCAACTATTTAATCAACAGAAGGTAGACAGTTACGATATCCCTCACTGGCAAAATAGCCCCCTCAAGAAAGCAAACTGGCCCGCCCATACTCCCGCTGGTGGCCTCCTCACCACCATGCCCGATGCACTCAACTGGCTCACCGCAAACATGAAACCCAATGGCGCCGTCCCAGCCAATGTCATCGAAAATATGCGTAGCCATCCATCCCATACACAGACCAGTAAATCTAACCCCCGCAAACGTAGCGGAGAAGGACAGTACATCGCCAATGGATGGTTCGAAAAATTCTATCCAAGCCTCTGTGCTCCCGGAAAACAAAACAGCATCTTTATCAAAGGCGGTAGCGTCCCACACTTCCGCGCCTCCTTCGCCTACGCCAAACCTGACAATGGCGCCATCTCTCAAAAAGGCATCGTCATCCTCACCAACGATGACGAACTCTCCTTGCAGCCCATTACTCAAAATCTCATGGATCTACTCATCCATGAAATCCCAGACTAAACCTACTCGCCCCCCACCCACTCATACTCGATCAACAAGGCTGCATGGTCGCTAGGAAAGGCCCTATCCTCCACCGGTATCGCATTGTCCTCCAATACCTCTGGGTACACCTTCGCCGATACCGCACGCAACATCGGAACCTCCCGATTCGACTTGTAATACAATCGATCAATCCGGTTCAGCGGTAACACCTCACCATCTTTCTCTCGAAATAATGGTGACCAAGTGTCCCCTGGTTGCTTCACCGGGTCAGGGTAAACTGCCCGAAAACTATCAACAAAACCCGCCTCTAGCATAGACCAGCTCACCGGCAATTTTAGCGCCCTGCGGTACGGGAACGCCTTCGCAGTCGCCTCAGTCCAATCAAGATGTGAAGGACAATTCCAGTCTCCTCCCACTAACAGTGGAGTCTTTAAACCTAACAAAGACTGAGCCTCCAGATATTTCAAAATACCCGCAGCCTGTGCCACCCTCCCAGACCGCTCACTCTCCCCATCTAACACTTCTTGATCGCTTGCGGATGGATGCGCTCGTAAATAAGCTCCAGCGCCACTCCGGTAATCAATCCAAATACTAAACGCGTGAAGTTTCCGACCCTTCGGGTCAGTAAGTTCAGCACCTATTGCGTGCCACGCCTTATGAAAAAAAGTCTGATCCATTGTGTAGGGACTCATCACACACAAATGCGGGCTCTTCCCCTGCCACACGTTCCAGCCTAACTGCTCAGCTGCCCAAGGGCCAAACTGAGGCCTTTCCCCCTCAATATCATAGCTCTCCTGTAATAGACAGACATCCGCCTTACTCTCCTTAATCAAAGCCAATGCCTTCTCTGGCCCCTGATCCACCTTGTTCGTCCCGCGCCAAACATTCCAGACCAACACTCTCAGCCTGTCATTCTCCGCTGCCCCAACAAACTCAGCACCCATCCCCCCAAGAACCACTCCCACCACCACTACCGCTCTGCATATCCATTGCTTTCTCATTCCCCAATGTACTAGCAAATTCACCCAAGCTATCAATAATACCATTGATCGAAACGGAATGGACGAATGGTCGGAATGAGCTTGCAGAATATCAAGGCGGAATGAAGGAGCCCCGCACGCGTGGGACAACTGAATGACAACGATGACATTATGCAAGATAATCCGATGCTCTCTAAAATCGCGCAGCGCAAAATCACAAGACTTTACCACACCCCATTCGTCTATTCCGAGTCGAGAGATGGTATAAACTCCTAGCAGATTGCGCCGCACACCTGCAGAAACCACATCCAAAAATCGCCTCTCTTACCGAAAAATTCCCTCTTGTCACCCCCTCCAAGCGTGCTACTTTCAGTCAATTCAGCAAAATATCGTGCAAACTCTGACTCGAACCATCGTCGCCCCTCTCGCCTACCAGATTCCATCTAAGCGCCCATTCTTAGACTAAGTATCCCTAGCTGCACGCACCCGATACCATGGAATTACTCATCTTCTACGTCGTTCTCGCCCTGGGCGTATCTTTCCTCTGCTCAGTCCTAGAGGCTGTCCTACTCTCCGTAACCCCAGGCTTTATCCAGCACGAGCTTAGCTCTGGCAAAAAATACGCCAAGCAACTCGCGGAAATGAAAGAAAATGTCGATGAACCACTCTCGGCAATTCTCACCCTCAATACTATCGCCCACACTATGGGCGCTGCCGGTGCCGGCGCTCAATGGAAGGCGCTCTACAATGATACAGGCGAGGCTATTTTCGCCAGTTTCCTCACCCTCCTCGTGCTCATTCTCTCCGAGATCATCCCCAAAACTCTCGGCGCAAAGCTCTGGAGACAACTCGCCAGCCCCACCACCTACACCCTCAGGATCATGACCTGGATCCTCACGCCCGTGCTCTTCTTCCTTAAAATGATCACCAAACTCTTCGGTGGACACGGCGAAGGACATGGCGTCAGCCGTATGGAACTCGCTGCCATGGCAGACGTCGCAACCCAGTCCGGTGGCCTCGAAGACGATGAAAGCCAGATCCTCAAAAACCTACTCATGTTTAAGTCCACGCAAGTGCGTGACATCATGACACCCCGCACCGTCGTCTACGCCGTGCGCGAGTCCACGGATCTCGACACCCTCCTCGAGGACTCCATGCAAAAGCCATTCTCCCGTATCCCTCTATTCGGCAAAGATCGTGACCACATCACTGGCTTTGTCCTCAAAAGCGACCTCATGTCCGCCAAACTCAAGGGCACCAATCACCCCCAAAACCTCACCGAGTTCATCCGCCCCATCAAGGCCGTCCACAGTGGTGACTCCATCTACCAGGTCTTCAAACTCATGACCCAAGAAAAGCAACACCTCATGCTTGTCGTTGATGAATTCGGCGGCATGGAAGGCGTCGTCTCCATGGAAGATGTTGTCGAAACCCTCCTGGGCATGGAAATCGTCGACGAGGCCGACCGCAATGAGGACATGCAGGTGCTCGCACGCAACCTCTGGGCCCAACGCGCCAAATCTATGGGGATCAACCCAGCATCAACCCAAGCTCGCGAAAACCCTCCGTCCTCATAAAAAAAGGGACCTGCGGTCATCACCCGCAAGCCCCTTCTGGGATGTGGCCACTTACTCCCCCTCAGGAGGTAAAATGACTGTGTCTATCACATGGATCACCCCATTTTTACCCACGATATCGGTCTTGATCACTTTGGCCTTACCTACCATCACATTGCCACCCTCGGTCCGCACCTCAAAGCTTCCCCCCTGCAAAGTCTTCACCTCCCCAGGCTTCACATCTTTTGCCATCACCTTCCCGGCCACGACATGATACTTCAAAATGTCCGCTAGCTTCCCTTTGTTTTCGGGCTTCAGTAATGTCTCCAATGTGCCTGCAGGCAATTTTTCAAATGCAGCATCCGTCGGCGCAAATACCGTGAACGGCCCATCGCCACTCAGCGCTTCCACCAAGCCCGCCGCCTTCACAGCAGCCACCAAAGTTTCAAAGTCACTGTTGCCTGCCGCGATCTCTACAATCCCAGGCTTGCTCTTATGATTGTCCGCGATCACTGGCTGTACACACAGACAAATGCTCGCTCCTACTGCTGTTACGATCTTCTTCATGGTCTTCTTTAATTTGGGTTCAGTTCTGACGCTTTTCTCTCACGCCATCCTCACCCATTCCCCCATTTTCCTAAACCGTCAAATTATTTTGTCTATGTTTTGTCTATATTTTTGAAAACGCCAGTTTTTCCCCCTCTTTACCCCCCTAAAATGCTACCCTCTAGTATGGCTCACTCCGCCCAAGATATGGTCGACACAGACCTACGCGCCCGAGGCATCACCTCACGACCGGTCCTCAATGCTATGCTCCACACGCCCAGAGAAGCATTCATACCTAATGAACTCCACGACCAAGCCTATGCCGATCGCGCCCTCCCCATCGGGCATCAACAAACCATCTCTCAGCCCTACATTGTTGCACGCATCCTTGAACTCGCTGAACTCAAACCCCACTTCCACATTCTCGATGTCGGCACCGGCTCTGGCTATCTTGCCGCCGTCGCTAGCCGCCTCGTCCAACAAGTCTCCACTATCGAACGCATCCCCGAACTCGCCCAACAAGCCCAGCGCCGCTTCCAGTCACTCTCCCTCACAAACATTCAAATCCACCTTGGAAATGCCACTCTCGCTTGGACTCCCCACACCCTCTTCGATGCCATCCTCGTGTCATGCGCCATCCCCGAAGCTCCCCCCACATTGCTAGACCAACTCGCCAAATCTGCCCGCCTCATCATCCCGATCGGTCACCCACACAAAACCCAACAACTTTGCTGCTACCAGAAACTCCCCAATGGCACCCTCAACTGCACTGAGCACCTTCCTGTCCGCTTTGTCCCAATGCTTTAGTGTGACCTCAGTTGTGTAATGAACATAATTGCGAAAGCCAAATGACTGACCAATACGGCCAGAGCATTCCTCCCGTTCCACATCCGAAACCTCCCCCCACCTCCCGACTTTACTCTCCACGGGCTGCGTGGAGAAATACATAGGTAGCCCCACCCCACGCAGCCATGAAACTTGCCACCTTCCTCACATGCTCGACCTTCTGCCACGCTTCCCCCACCACACTCTATAAAGACACCTTCGAAAACGATCTCTCCCAATGGATCATCGAACAGGCTCCCCCGGGCAACACCTTTCTTAAAAAGGGCAAACTCGTCATCCTCGATGCCTCCGGCTGCACAGTCTGGTTTAAACATAAACTCAAAGGCCCAATCAAAATTGATTTCGAAGCCACGCTCGTAGACCAAGGCGGCCCTTATGATCGAGTCAGTGACCTCAATTGCTTCTGGATGGCGACGCACCCCAAACAACCAAACCTCTTCACCCAGAACTCGAGAACTGGCACCTTCACCCAGTACCACCCACTGCGGCTCTATTATGTAGGATACGGCGCTAACCATAACACCACGACCAGATTCCGCCGCTACCCCGGGGACGGCACCCGCCCCTGCCTCCCACAACACGACCTCTCAGACCCTCAATTCCTCCACACCCCAAACACCACTCTCAAAATCACCATCCTCTCAGAAGGGGCGCGCCAACGCTACCTCTGCAATGGAAAAACAGTCTTCGACTATACCGATCCCTCCCCACTCACTGAGGGATGGTTCGGGTTTCGCACCGTCAATAATCACTTAGTCATCGACAACTTCCATGTCACCCTACTCCCCCCTGCCAATAACAAGTAAATAGCAGCTCTACCCTCCACGCACCTCACTTTCTAGTGGGTGTGATCTCCCGTACACACAGCCAGCTTCTCCACATAACCCTCATTGTCCTGCACCCAATACTCACCACAGGCCTCCTTCGGTAAATTGCTGTAGGTATAAATCATCGTCCCAAGAGGTGGCACATCCCCCCCAGCTCGCGTCTTGATTGCCTGCACATCCTCCAAGGCATAAGGCTCTTTCTTCTCCCCCCCCGCGCTCGTCGGAATCGGTGCCACCGGGTGCTTCCGAACGGCTTTATCCGGCTCAACGACCTCTTCCTGCTGCTCTTCAGGAACCACTTCCTCTTCTGACTTTACAGGCGCTGGTGGCTGATCCACAGCCGCTTTCTCTTCCTTCTTAGATTCTGGGGCCACACTCTCACTGCGCTCACAGCTAACCAAGGCCAAACCAATTGCCGAAAAAATAATGGGGATTCGCGGTTTCATCACCCAGCATGCTCCACATTCCCCCCACTCACCACAAGCACATTCCACCGATCCTTTTAACAAACCACTTTCAAAATCCACCTGATTGGTCGACTCTTCCAACCATTCCTCTCAGGCTTACGCCACCCCAACACTCTGCCATCCTCCCAACCATTACGTCCATGAACACACCTATCAACACCCTAACAACACCAAACCTCCCTCAGTCCATCCTCGTCCTCTGCCCCCACCCTGATGACTTCGATGTCGCAGGCGTCACCCTGCACCACTTCCATTCCCGTGCTTGCCCCATCCACGTTGCCATTGCCCCCACCTCATCCGGCGTACTCGATTCCTTCTTCCCCTCCTCTCCCACACCCGAACAATGCATCCACACTCGAGAAGCGGAACAAGCTGCTAGCCTCGACTTCTTCGGCCTCACAGAAAACCAACGCACCTTCTTCCCTCACTCCATGGACCTCGATGCCAATGGAGAAATGACCCACTCCCCCACCAACCTCCTATTGATCGAAGAGATTCTCCTAAAATCCTCCCCCGACACCGTCTTCCTCCCCCACCCAAACGACAATAACCCCGCCCATGAAGCAATGTACGCCATGCTCAGCGAGATCATCGTCAAACACCAACTAGACCTCACCCTCTACCTCCAAATGGACCCCAAGACGCATTCCCTCCAAATCGATGCCTTCACTCCCATCGATGAAAATATGTCTCAGTGGAAAACCCAACTCCTCACCCACCACCAAACCCAAGACCACCGAAACCAACAATCACGCGGCATCTCACTCGCCCAACGTATCCTCTCAAAAAACCAAGAAGCCGCTTCCCAACTCGCTCTTGCTTCCCCTGCTGCAGAAGCATTCGAACTCAGATCCAGCCGCAGCCTGCGCTTTCCCATCAGCCCAGCCACGGAACTGACCCCAGAGATCACTGAAGCCTTCCATCGCCTCACCCCACAACTAGCCGATATCCCCGTCCCCAACGATGCCCAACTCACCACAGTTATCCATTCGGAAGCCTCCACCCTCTTCCTCATGCACGATGCTTCTAACAATGCGATCATCGGCACCGCCACCCTCGCCACCTATCCCATCCCTACAGATAACCGCACTTGGATAGAAGATGTCATCATCGATCACACATACCGAGGAAAAGGCCTCGGACAACACCTCATCAATCACCTCCACAACTTCGCTCGCCAAAGCGGCATCCACACCATTAACCTCACATCCACTCCCTCCCGCCTGCCAGCTAACAAACTCTATCAGAGTCTCGGTTACGCCCAGCGAAACACTAATGCTTACCGGATCTCCCTCTAAAAAATCACATCCATCCCCACACGAGGGGCATTATTCGTTGTTGCCCAGCACCTTTATCTCCCCTTATCATAGTCCCCAGCTATGGCATCCCACCCAGAATCTAAACGTATCCTCGTCATCGATGTTGGCGGGTCCAATATCAAATTGATCGCTACGGGAATCGAAAAACGCCTCAAGATTCCATCAGACCCGGACCTCACCGCAGCCCAGCTCGTCGAACAAGTCCTCGATGTCACTAGCCACTGGAAATATGATGTGATCTCACTCGGCTGCCCCTGCGCTTGCCGCAATAACCGTCCAGTCAGAAACCCCCATAACCTTGGAAAAGGCTGGAAAGACTTCGACTTCGAAGCCGCCTTCCAACTCCCCACCAAAGTCATCAATGACGCCACCATGCAAGCCATCGGCTGCTACGAAGGCGGAACCATGCTCTTCCTCGGCTTCGGCACCGGACTCGGAACCACCCTCATCAAAGACGGTACCGCCATCCCACTCGAAGGTGGCCACCTCCCATACCGAAAAAAACAAAGCTTCGAAGACTATGTCGGCAAAACCGGCTTCGCACGACTCGGAGTCGAAAAATGGAACACCCACGTCCAACGCGTTATCAAAACCCTTCGCCTCGCTTTCAATGCTGACGATGTCGTCCTCGGTGGAGGCAATGCCAAACTGATAGAGCATCTCCCCCCACATACCCGCCGCGTTAATAACCACGCAGCCCTTACTGGAGGCTTCCGCATGTGGGACCACCAATGGTAAAGCCTCACCTAGATGAGCGCTCTCCGCAAACGATTCACCACGCTGCCTCCCCACGCCACCATGAGCCAGCCATTACATGCCTCCGCTTGGCTCAAGCACTTTCCCGTCCCCTGGTGGGCTCGTAGCCCACATGTCCAAACCATCCTCCCTACCCTCGTTCACACTCCCTCAGTCCCACTGCGCCGCGAACGCATGGAACTCCCAGATGGCGACTTCATCGACCTCGATTGGGCCGATGCCCCAGACTCCCCCTCTCGCGTCGTCCTCATATTCCACGGCTTAGAAGGCGGCTCAGACTCCCCCTATGTCAAACGGCTCATGGCCACCTGCCTCCAGCACAAACTCAGCTCAGTCGTCCACCACCACCGCAGTTGCTCCGGCGAAAATAACCGACTCGCCCGAAGCTACCACAGCGGAGAAACCCAAGACATCCAACACACTCTCCTCCACCTCAGACGCCTCTACCCAGAGGCTCATATCGATGCCGTCGGCTACAGCCTCGGTGGAAACGCCCTCGCCAAATACCTCGGAGAACAAGGCTCCAATAGCCTCATCGATCGCGCCACTATCATCTCCGCCCCACTCCAACTCTCCGCCTGCGCCAAACGACTCGAAGGCGGATTCTCCACCATCTACCAACGCCACCTCATCAAACGACTCCAACAAAAAACTCTCGAAAAAATTCACCACCCAGAGCTCAGCGAGGCAATGCCCGTCACCGCTGAACAAATCCCCTCACTCAATACCTTCCACAGCTTCGACCACCACGTCACCGCACCCCTCCACGGTTTCGACAGCGTCGACCACTATTACCAATCCTGCAGCGGACTCCAGTTCCTAAAAAAAGTCACCACACCCACACTCATCATCCACGCCGCAGATGACCCGTTCATGACCGACGCCGTCATCCCCACACCCACCGACCTCTCCCCACATGTCACCTACGAACTCTACCCGCTCGGTGGCCATGTCGGATTTATCTCAGGAGGCTCACCACTCCGCCCACGTTACTTCCTCGAACAACGTATCGCATCATATCTCAACCTAGACCGTGTAGACGCATTGACTCAGTAGCTGATGGGATGTGCCCACACCCACCAAGGATCTCTATTACCACTTCGTGATGCAAAAGAGTCAAATGACGCTGCGATTTGCTATAACATTCCATTTCCATCCTTGTCCCTCCACCACATCTGGTAAAACCTCCCCCCATGAAGCCATACCAAAACCTTGCCGAATCCACCATGCCCGACGGCACCACCTTCTCACTCCATGAGCACGACGGTGATTTCTACCTAAAGTACAATGGCTTCGAACTCATGAGTACCTCCCAGACCTACTCAGAACGTCACCTCGCGGATATCGGTTGTAAGCATATCCTAGAGCACTCTCCGTCACGCCCCTCTCACCCACGCGTCCTCATCGGTGGTCTCGGTCTAGGCTTTACCCTCAAACGCACCCTCGAACTCGTCGGCTCTCCAGCCACTGTCGAAGTCGCTGAACTCATGCCCCCCATCATTGAATGGAACCGCACCTTCCTCGTCGAATATAACGGCCCACTCCTCGAAGACCCGCGCACACAAATCACCCAAGGTGACTTTCACGACACCCTTCAGTCGAAACCTAAAGCCTCCTACGACGCCATCCTCATCGATATCGATAACACCCCCGATGACCTCATCACCTCTGGGAATAATAAAATGTACTCCCCCAGCTTCCTTAAAAAACTAAAGCAAACCCTCACTCCCAATGGTTGCCTCGCATACTGGCTCTCAGAACCCGCTCCCAAATTTAAAAAGTTGCTCGGCCAAGCCGGATTTAAAGTAGAAGAATACGCCTCAAAACCTCGTGAAAATGCCAAACGCGCACGCCACTGCATCCTCCTAGCACGTAAATAACTCTGAGCTTCTCCGACTTCCATTGCTAAGCCCCCTAACTACCTCTCCCGCGCGACTCCGGGCATCGGCACCACGCAACCACCCAAAAACAGTCCCCCGAGAAACCCTCCCAAGTGAGCACTGTAGGCCACTCCCATTGTTCCGCCTAAAAAACCCATGTAGTCCGTCACTAAGCCCATAATCCCCACTGCTGCCAACTGCGCCGGAGAAATCGGATGTGACATAGGCCAGATGTCTGGGTCCGGTAAACGCCAACGTACTGCCATCGCTAAATACAAACCTTCAAAACCTAACACTGCACCCGATGCTCCTAACATAGGAACTTCGCTTTCAGAGTTCAGCACAACATGCAGCAATGTCCCACACACCGCCGTAAATAGAAAACTCATAATCATCCACTTGCTCCCTAACAGCTTCATCGCGAGCCCTCCAAAAATCCACAAAAAGAGCATATTGAACATCCAATGATCAATCCCACCATGCAGCAAAGCGCAGCTCATCACCGGTATGAATGACGCCCAATCGACATCTCCAACTAAAGCATTCTCCCAGGCATCCACAAACTCCGCAGGTACCATCATAAAACGCCAATACCAACTAGGCCCAAAAACTTCCTGCCCCAGAAAAACCACCCCCATGAAGCCAATCAACCCCAATAAAACCCCTTGCTCTTTCCAGTGATTCCCACCCTGATATGCCATAATCAGCAGCCAACATACTCAGCTACAGTCATCCCTCAAGCCCATTATTCCCCCATCTCAAGCCCACCTCACCACGCTATATCAAATTCCTACACCCCCACCTTTATACCGAAACGAACAATATAATCGACCAAATCAGCACAAATCACGCAATTCCCTACCGCTACCTGTTACCCGATGCTACAAGTGCGCGCTATGCGAACTGTTAGAGAGAGAAAGCACCCACACCCAGCTGGCAATGCCGCAGGCATCTTCGTACTCCTACTCATCCTCGTCATTCTCGCGGGCCTCTCCTATCTCCAGAAACTGAAGCTAGAAGAAGATCAAAACCAACAAGCCACAGAAGAAGTCGCCCCAACTCCAGTCGCCGAGCCCGTCAAAGAAGTAGTCAAAGAACTCCCCCCAGAACCAGTCATCGAACCAGAGCTCGAGCCTGAACCCGCCATCGATGAAGAACCTAAAATTGTCGACGCCCCCACCCCCGAACCTCCTAAAGAGAAATCAGAACTCGACCTCTACTTAGAAAAAAAATTCCCTTTCCCCACCTTCACCCCTCTCGAAAAGATTGTTCAAAACTGGCAGAGCGTCCCCGAGCGCGCCTTCCCAGAACACATTACCGTAGCGATCGCCACAGATTATCAGAATGGCGGAGAAGTGCTCCACAAAGAAGCCTCCCACCAAGCCATCCCCGTAGAATATAGCCCCGAACAACTCCAAGTAGCACTCCCAGATAACGACGGATATACCGCCTCCGTCAAAGTCGAAGATACCAACTTTAAAGAAGCTGTCGCCACTCTCTACCAACAAAAAATCGACGCCCGTAACCAAAAAATCATCGCCCAAAGAGAAGCCTACAAACCCAAAGCTGAAAAAGAACTCGCTGCCATCAAACTTAAAGAAGAACGCGAACGCGAGAGAATGCAGTTAGAGGCAAACCAATTTGACCCAAAACGCTACGGCCGCCGCTTCCGTGGAGACTTCTGGCCCGTCACAAAAAATAACAAAAACGAAGAATACGAACACGAAATCCCACTCGGCCCACTCTGTGGTACTGGAGCCGTCCTCTTCGAAAAACGTGAGTTCAGAGTCGTCGACCTCTGGGATAAAGGTCCAGCTGCCAGAGCCGGCCTCGAAGTCGATGACGTCGTCACTAAGGTCAACGGCAAACGCTTTGCCGAATATGCAAAATCTAGCGCAGGCGGTGGCGAAGGTGTCCCCATCGACCTAGCAGAAGCAATACTAGATGCCCAGGCCAGCTCCAGCCCACTCATTCTTACTGTGCAGCGCGGTGAGGAATCCCAAGAAATCTCTATCGAGCTCCCTGCCCTCCCCAAGTTCTCCGAAACCTTCCCAAATGCCTGCCCGCGCTCATACGCACTCAGCGAAGCCGCTGCCGAATACATCGTTGAAAACCAACAAGACCAAGGCAATTGGCGCATCAATGACTACTCAGCAGCCTGGTGCGGACTCGCCCTCCTCTCCACCGGCAGTAAAGACTATAGCAGAGAAATTAAGAAAGCCGCACGCTTCTACGCCGATAAATACGACCTAGGACCAAATCCCTCCACTGCGGAACTAGTCAACCCCAGCAAAGGCAAAGGTGGTGGTAGCAACTGGCAAGTCTCCATGATGGGCATCTTCCTCGCCGAGTACTACCTCGCTACCGGTGACCGCCAAGTCCTCCGCGCACTCGACCATTGCTGCCGCAGTATGGAAGCACGCCTCTCACCAGGTACTGGTCGACTCGGCCACAATGGCCCCGACCTCCCCTACGAAGGCAAAGGACTCATCGTCATCAACACCCACGCCCACCTCATGTGGGCACTAGCCTCACACATCCATGGCCAAGATAACTGGAACTGGGACCCTTGGAAACTCTCATACAAATCCATCGCCGCCTCCGTCGCCGGTGACGGTGCTGTCGGCTACAATTTCAGCGCCAGAGGAGGATCCCAAAGTGCTAACAGAACCGGCGCCACAGTCACCTTCCTCAAACTTGCCGACAAGCGCGCCCCAGAACTCCGCTCAATGTCTGACTGGCTCGTCGATAACCCAAACCACTACCTTAATGTCCACGCCATGAGCTTTATCGGCCCCATCTATTCCTTCATGGGGCTGCGCAATATCTCAGAACGCAGCTACAAAAAGAATATCTCTGCCTACCAATGGCTCTTCGCACTCGTCCAACCTGCCAACTACGACCACGGCAGCTACTACTACGGTGGCCGCGGTAATACCGGTGGTGACGAATACTGCAACAAACGCTTCTGCGGAAATATCATGAGTGTGCTCGTGCTTAACTCACATAAAAGCGACACACTCTGGCTCTACGGCAACCGCAAAACCGAATGGCTGAAATACCGCTAATCCCCATCAATCAAATGCCCCCCTTTGGCTTGCCTCACCGCTGAGACACTGTACAAGCTCAACTTATGCTCATTCTCACCACCGGAGGCACCATCGATAAAATCTACTTCGACGCCACATCGAAGTACGAAATTGGTGAACCCACTATCCCCCACATCTTTAAAGAAGCAGGTGTCACAGTCCCTTACCAACTCGTCTCACTCCTCCAAAAAGATAGCTTGGAAATGACCGACGAGGATCGCGCCCTCCTCCACAAGCATTGCTCGGAGACTGCCGAATCCCAAATACTCATCACCCACGGAACCGACACCATCTGCGAAACCGCGGAATACTTGCAAGACATCCCCCATAAAACTATCGTCCTCACCGGAGCTCTCGCCCCAGCCCGCTTCCGTGAAACCGACGCCATCTTCAATATCGGCACCGCCCTCGGTGCCGTCCAATCAAAAACACATGGGGTCTACGTCGCTATGAGTGGCCACATATTCCCCGCCGGAAGCGTCAGAAAAAATCGCGAAGCCCAATGCTTCGAGCCCATCACACCACTGCCACTTGCTTAGTCTTCACGTATTCTAACAGATAAACTAAGCACCTATATAGAGAGACCCGTTAAATTGCTAGAGACATGATAAACCTCTAACTTTTCGTCCTTACTCATATCCCCCGGATTAGACCCTGCTTTGCCCTCTGGTACAGGCATGCCAAAATATCCGTAATAATCCACCCAAGCCGGGTGCACCTCGCCAGTAGCAATATCTCTGAAATCCATTGGAGACTCTGGAAAAAATACACCTCCACTCGCATGCTTGAACATGTCGACAATCAGCTCACTACAATACAACGCTGACTCATCTGGTAAATAACGCGCATCATAGGGTACATCACGCTGCTGCATTCCATATGCCAACGCCCCCTCAATCAAATCACGATGCTGCGCTTTCAACCTAGCCCCTATGTACCGGTGCCCCCCACCTTCCCAACGCGAACGATTCAAATAAACATGAATATGCGTCAGCCGCACTTCTGGAGGAAATGCCTCCAATACAAACTTTCCCAATTGCGTCTCCACTAACATACCAACGTGATTCACCCTCGCTCCTCCATACCCCTCAGTCACCGATGAAATCGCATTATCCGGTGAACCAATCTGTGTAAAAATTAAATCGCCTGTAACCATACTTACTAACACTTTCTATATTCAAAGCACGTGGTAGTGCACCAAAAACCACATGACAAGCCTCATAGACATTAAATAAAATATTCCATCAAAAATACTGTTAGACTTGAGAGGGTGCTTTTGCCATATTCCCCACCCTCCCACCACTCTGCACCTTAGAGCTTCAACAAAGGTCCATTCGCACAAACACCACTAATAAAAACCACTACCCTAATGACTGAAAAATCAGACCTCTCAAATATTGTTAGAGCCGAAATCCACCCATCCATAGGAGTTGGGCGTGTGGGAAATGCTGAAAGAGAATACTACCTCACTCCACAAGTTCCCAACCCAGCGCCGAAACCACCTCACAGCTACCGAGATGCCACAGGTGCGATCAAACGTGAGGCCGTTCAGTTTAGAATCTACGGATATAATGCAGAGGGAGAAGTTGTCGCTGAGCTAACAGCCGACAACGCGCAAATTGAATGGCAGGCCCATATCGCAAACTTAAAATCCGCATGGTACGAGTTCAATGGAGCTCTCGACCTCCCAGAGGCGAAATCCAGCAAAATGCCACGCCGTAACCCTAACATGGTCTCGCCAGAACAACGTTCCACCTTGGCCATAGACCCTGGAAAACGAAATATCTCAGGAAAAAATACACAGACAGGTGCTGTCTTTGACACAGGCCAATTCATGGGCGAAGCCGTTTACCTCGGTGAACTCCATACCGACCCACAAGGTAGACTCATCGTTCTGGGTGGACATGGACATTCAAATTCCCCCACCGGCATGCCCGCTTTCAATCCAGCACAAGAAAACGGCTTCGGCAATGCCATTGCTTGGCACGATGACACATCCGACGGTCCAGTAGATGCCAACGTTTCTATCAATGGAAAACCCATCCCAGTCGAAGGAGCTTGGGTCGCTTTCGCCCCCCCTAAATTTGCTCCTGATATCATCGGTTGGCGCTCCATGTATGAACTTATGGAAGGCCTCTTTATAAAAAATGCCATGATCGATCCCCCCACTACCGTCTCCTTTACGAAACACGTCTATCCCATCCTACAACGCATGTCCGCACTCCAGTGGGTCAATGCAGGCTTCGCAGCCATGTTCGGCGCTGATGGACCACTCAACTTTAATGACCCCAAACTCATTGACAAGCTCTGCCGCATCCATGGCCCCAGAGATGCCTACGCAGGACTGAGGCGTGAAATATACAATGCTTTCCGACCTTCTGAAAAAAATCCTGGAGCAAATCCCCGAACCTGGCCATGGCTATATGGCGATGCTTTCGGCTCCTACGATGACGACCTCAGCGCAGAAATCTACCTCCTACTACCCGAATTGCTCGAAACTTCTCTCAAAGCGTGGATGCTTGGAAAATTTGATGCCGATTGGGGCACCATTCCCACTCCCCCCAAAGACATCAATGACGTGCCACTCGCGGATCAGCCAGCCTCCCTATCCAAATCCTCCCTACATTTCTGTGCCGCTGATGCTTTTCACCCGGGAATTGAGCTGACCTGGCCTATGCGCCATATCACCATGTACCAGGCCCCTTTCCGCATACGCCGAAACCAAGGTGAACTCCCTAAGCTCGATTACGGAACCTACCTAACTCAGGAGACCGCTCTAGCCTTTGACGGCCCACTCAATGAACAAGGCCCAGGAAGCCTGACCCGCTGGATGTTAGTCCCATGGCAAGTAGACACTGCAGGTTGTCGATCTGGCTACACCAAATCTTATGACGATACTATCCCCTCCTTCTGGCCTGCTCACGTTCCAAATCAAGTACTCACTGAAACCGATTACCAAACCCTCATGGATGCAGAGAAGAGCCCTTCCGACCGCAGGAATGCCTTCCTCCATCGCGAATCCTGGTACGCAACAATACCAACACAAAGTAGCTTAGAGCAACTCTCCGCGATGGTCACCTACTTTGGTAAAATGGGTATCATCGAAGCACGCCCGGGCCCATCCGACCTCGACGGCATCCCTGATACTATCTACGTACAAACACTCCCACAAAAACTCGAAAAGTCAGTCCGTGCTGCTGCTGCCCTCGCGAGCCAGAAGGCTGACACCTCTCATCTAACACAAGCTGGATTCAATAACGAAGAGGAACGCCGTGCCATGCATCAAATGCGCTTCGGAAAATAATTCTCCATGGCCACCGATACCCTTATCTACGGGGCCGGCCCCGCTGGCTGCATAGCCGCAACTTGGCTAGCTCAAGCTGGCCGCCCCGTAGCCCTTCTCCACAAACCACCACGCACTCCCCTTTGTCGTATCGAGTCCCTAGGTCCAGATATCCTCCCCCTGATAAATAAAATTGGCCTCCATAAACAATGGCTGAACGATCTAGCACTACCCATCCCAGGAACAATCTCACGTTGGAGTTCAGATAAAATCGAATACCACGATGCAGTGATGTCCCCCCACGGCCATGCATGGAGTGTGCACCGCCAACACTTCGACTCCAAACTCTTAGATTACGCCAAACGCAATGGGGTGACCATCGTCGACAAAAAAATCCCTAGCCAGCGCCAATTGATCGCAACAGGATCAGACCTCCTCCCTAACGGCATCGTCCACGACAAACTCGTCGCCCTCACTCGCAACTACACTCACCTCCCCCTCGCTGACAAGCGCCTGCGTATCGAGGCTGTCCCCCAAGGTTGGTGGTACGCCATCCCCGCCCGTAACAATACCTTTGGCCTAGGGTTTGTCACTGACCGGCAAATGCTCCTGAACCAATCCCCTCAACAACTATGGAATCAAGCTCTCCCAGATTCCTTAGCCCTCCTACTCATCCCTTCTTCTGTTAAAGCCTCCCCCATCAGATCCTATCCAGTCCGCTGTGCCATCTCTAAACTTCAAAGTAACCGCATCGGAAATGCCAGAGCCTCATACGACCCACTCACAGGTAGAGGCACCGCCGAAGCTGTGAAAAATGCCCTAACGACCGTCAGCCTCCAAACTCAGGATAGGAGCAACTATCAGCTAGATCTTGACCATCAATATTCAGATTATCTTACCAAACGTCACCACCTCTACCTCGCTGCTGAACGACGATTCCAAACAAAATTCTGGTCCAGAAGAATAGCTACTCTTACTACCTCCTAACAACCACGATCGCCCATAAACGATCTAAGGAGTAAACGTATTCTTAACACGCTCCGATTTAAGAAAATACGGAATCCATATCACAGCCCCCACAACTGCACTCACTATATCTCTGAGCGACTCAGCATTCCCAGCTTCGTCCATCATCGGAATAAACCCAACCAGTATCATATCAGTTACCAAAAATATGATGTTGGCCACGTAAAATATAATCATACATTTCGGAAATAAATAATGCTTCCGAAAAACCATTACTAACAAGGCCGCCGTATACAGCAAAAAAAGAACATTCCCTACAGCCTCGTAAATTAATACAGGCCCCCACATTGAGTGGTAAACCTCACTAGAAGGATCCGTTAGGTACTCCCATGTCCCATCTGTAAAAATCGGAAAATAAGTCGTCAGAAGACCAAAAAATAAACCGATCAAACTCACTGTAAGCCCAATAATCGGTAAAACAATCCAACCTTTTAAACCATAGGGCTCTTTTCGCTCTGTGACCAGAGACGACACTGGAGATTCAACAGCTGCTGAGGGGGTAGTATAGGGAGATTCCATGTAGGGTATGGACTTAACTCCTATCACCCAACTTGTCACGCATATACCTCTTAGCCACTTCTACAATCACACTCTGCCCCCTAGAGCTATTTCTCCATCGCCATTTAGCTGACACCACACTAGCAACCGTAACACTTCTATGCTAACAATGCTGAAATTTACATCGTCCTATGTCCACACTTCAGCTCCTCCTCACTCTAGTCCTCTGTGCTTTTGCACTTGGCTCCACGACATCCCACGCGAACTCCCAGCCCAAAGCAACGGATATCGGCTCACTCAGAGGCGCTAAAATTGCCCTCCCTCTCACTGACAAAACACAACAAATTACCTACTTCGCTCACTCTCTAACAGATGAACAGAAGACCCTACTCAATAAAGAGGCCCCCATGCTCAACCTCGTCGTTGGCCTCACCAAACAAGAAGCCCTCACTCGCGCTAGCGAAGCACACGGAATAGACGCCCACTACGCAACTCCCGAGTTTCTCAAAGCCGCCAACCAACTCCACTGGATTCAAGCCTACAGCGCAGGCGTCGATCGCTATATCAACAACCCCGCCATTATGAAAAATGAGCGCATTGTCCTAACTAACTGTCGCGCAGTGCACGGCCCAGCCATCGCAGACCACGCCATGGCCATGCTCCTCACCCTCACTCGCAACCTCGACTTCTACGCTAAAAACCAACAATCAGAGAATTGGAACCGCGGCGCCACTCCCAGAACCCCCATCGCCCTCAAAGGCAAAACTATGCTCGTCATCGGACTCGGTGGCATCGGCACCGAAATTGCCCATCGAGCACACGGCTTTGGCATGCGCGTCATTGGCACCAGGCGCAGTGACTCCCCCTCCCCTGCATTCATCCAAAAAGTAGGCAAACCACATGAGCTACTCAACATGCTCCCAGAGGCCGATGTCGTAGCCATCGCCGTCCCCCTCACCCCTGAAACCAACAAGCTCATCGACGCCAAAGCCCTCAACGCCATGAAAGACTCCGCCTACCTCATCAATATCGCCCGCGGAAAAATTGTCGATACCAACGCACTCGCCACCGCCCTAACAGAAAATAAAATCGCCGGTGCCTGCCTCGATGTCACCAACCCCGAACCCCTCCCAAAATCACATCCACTCTGGAAAACTCCCAATGTCGTCCTCACCCCACATGTCGCCTGGCGAGCCTCCCTCACCCATGAACGTCGGGCCATTCTTATCCAAGAAAACCTCCGTCGCTTCGGCACCGGCCAACCACTCCTCAATACCGTCAATAAACAAGACGGCTACTAAGCCTAGCAATCGATGGTATGGAGCTACTAGAGTCAATGCTTCCCCTTGCTAAGCAGAAACATAAACCTACCCACAACCGCCACATCCACCACACCCGCCTCCGCAACCACCGTCACCTCCATCATTCCCACCATCCCCGCTGCTAGAGTGATGTGCATTGTAGAAATGGCGAGTCACGTCATTTCCTAGCCCTCGGGCAAAGCTGGTACCTGCAATTCCCAACCAGCCAAGGCAAGCATAGGCTGTAAGCGCCTCAGGCACCCCTCCTCTTACTGCATTTCGTGAACATTTTCTGGACTCAGTAACCAGACGCTTCCCTTTGCTGGTAAGTGGATTCACTTTAGACAATGCACCTAAAATCGCAGTTCCTATAACCCCAATAAGTACCACAAAGAAAAATGCCTCATTAGCCACCACTCCTTGATAAACTCGCAACACTCCAATAAACGCAAAAAAAGTAGGCACCCATATGAGCTTTTTTTGAACCGCCCTCTGCTCCGCTCTCACTGCTCTGAGACCTCTCACTGCCAGCCCTTCCTCCATAGCCATTCCCGAACGCTCAACCAGTGTCGTGAGATCCTTCATGGGTACTCCCCCTTTGCCCCTGGCTTTTATTGCAATTAACAAAGTTTCCTCTCTCTCGCCAAGATCGATACTTGGAGCTTTCTGGTGAACTAATGCGGCACTTCCAAGAAAACCTTTCTTGAACCGCACAGACTTACTGTGCAAGAGACGCAAAGCCATTAAATACGCCAAACGTGACCAGCCACCCGCCATCAATGCCAATGCGTCGTCACTCACTCCCACATCAGAATCTACCCCTCGCGACCACTCTCTTCGTGCACGCTGGCGAATGACTAGCAGAACCAAAACACAAAGTATAAATAGACCAGAATAGCCAGCAAGAAACGCACCAGCACTCATTTCAATCATTAGCAAACTGCCACTCATCTACGCCACATCCTGAAGAGTTCTCGCCACCTTGGCAGTAATAAATATCTCCCAGAATTATAACTCTTCCACTCACCTGCATACCGAAACCTCTCTTCTGGGATCGGCCAGATATCTACAGGTGGAGCCTCCTGGAAAATCCGCTCATAGCTATCCAAGGTTTTCTCGTACCAATCGACAAACTTATCCTTCTCTTCTATTCCCCCAACTGTCGGACCATGGTGCAGCTCCTGTCCCAAAACATCCCTGCATAAGGCATGCCAATAACTCCGCGTATAAAGCAAGTGTAAGTGCCACACATGATCCACATCCTCAGAAGGAGTCACTGGGTGACCCGCCAAAACAGCAAGTAAGATAAAGCGTTTATACTCAAAATACGTACGCCCACCATAGGCTCGACTCCATCCTTGCTCGCGACAAAGTCGGCCCAAAAAACTCAGCCGCACATCAGCTGACCCAACCTCAAATTCCATCACCCGCTTTTCTAGATCATCCACAATCACAAACTACCCTCTTCTAGCCAGCAAACACAACCGCGGACTTCTCACCCTATTAAGCCTCCCGCTACACATACTCCACCGGGTTCTTGGAATCCCACGACCATCCGTAAAATCCATCGTCATAATTCTTTGCCCGGTACCCCAACAAATGCGCCACTAACAACGACAAACTCGAGCGCCAACCGGTCCCGCAGTAGAAGACCAAACACGTCACCCCACTCGCGACACCAGCATCCACAATCCCCAAATCAATCCATCGCTGCCTCACCACCTCAAGTACAGGGGAAATCTCCCCCGAATCGCCATCCACCAAACTCACCCAATCACCCTGCTAAATCGCTCCAGGCACGTGCCCCGATTTTGAGAAGAATGAATAACATCGGGTCAGTGAGCCATCAAACTCACCTGACCTCCGCACATCAACCAGCTTGGCCTCACCTCCCGCCACGCCACCCGCAATCACCTGAACGTCAGCTCTGTCTGCAACCAACTCCCCTCGCATCTGCCATCCCCCAGCGACCGACTTATCTCCCCTCGTCTGCCCTAAATCAACGGCTCTCTTCACTGACGGCACAGTCTCGCCACCCATAGCTACCCAGGCATCAATCCCACCATCGAGCATCACAACCGAACGCACTCCCGCCACTAACAAGCCCCAGGCTAAGCGTGCTGCCGCCATCGGGCCATCCTGCTCGGTCCCATACACCACCACTTTGCTCTCCGAACTCACCCCCAATCCCTCAAGCTCCTGCACTAATTCAGCATGCTCTAACAAATTACCATCTTGCGGACATTCGTAATGCGGGTAGTACCTCGCTTCATCGCCCCCCGCCTCCAAAAAGGATGGATGAATCTGTATCGCTCCACGCAAATGCCGTCGCACTGCAACATCCCCATCCAGTGGGTGGTCCCACGAAGAAAAATGCGCCTCCAACACCGCAGCTTCGCTCCCCTCACCACTCTGGCACAATAGCGCCTCAAGCTCGGCAGCATTCACAAGTTGGAATGGAATCTTCAATCACCCCGACTTAGCCGAACGGCCAGATCTTACAAGCGGATATCTTCTACATAATGACAGGCATCGCCTTTCTACTGGGCAGGGACGTTTGTCCTCTGCACAGTCCGCAAACGTCCAGCTCAATTGATGCCTCATGCTAGCACAAAGGACTGCAGTCTAAGCAAACGAACTTCACGCCACTCCTTCACATTTTCAACTATGCTTCTCTCTCCATGCAATGACAGCCGCTTGAATTTGTCCCTTAAGTTCTCCGGCCACTTTTCCATTACGCTTGCTATCGAAACGGTCATAGCGCTTCAGAATATTCTCAAGTTCCATGACAATGGGCTGAGCTTCCTCACCCATACTTCCAATAAACTTCAATACCCCAGGTTGCCAACGACTTCCGCTGATCAACCAAACGCTGTGTTGATGATAGGGCTCCCACACCTTCAGGTAATCAGCAATTCCAGGAATCATGTCTTCATCAATACGTGAGTCAAAATGCTTAGCCACCATCATCGTACGGTGTGCGGCCTCGTGCAGAGCAGCCCTGCCGTATTCTGGAACGACTGGAATATCATGCATGGTTTTCCCTAGCTTGCGCCCCACAGCACTTTCACTCAACTCCCCCAAAACCACTCTATCACTTTTCAAGATCGTCCAGAACCCTCGATCAAACGACGAGCGCTCAAACACGTGACGCGAACGCGCATACATGTCAGTCAGTTTCTCAAATTCCTCGCCTGTCATCGACTTACGTAAACCGACCAAGGCCCAGAAGGCACCCTCCCTCAGGTACCACTCCTCATGCTTAGAAAATTGATCGATAAGACCCACATGCCTTCGGATATCTTCAGGTTCAGCACGACCAAGCGCAAACAATGCACCATCTATCTCCCACCATGAGGATTGTGGATTGTTCAGCGTCTTCAAAATCGCTGGGAGAAATCTCCGTGATACCTCCCTGCGACTGATGGCACTTTTAAAAGGACGCCTCCAGTTATCGTAACCCGAAATAATATCAAAGCCAGCTCGACGCACGCGTGGGTCTCCATGCGCCAGAGCTTTTGCTATCACTTCGAAGGTCTCGTCAGAGTTTTTATCTTTGAGTACTCGCGCACACCAGCTACGCACCAGTGGATTAGCATGCCGCAGGTGTTTGGCATAGAGTGCAATCTGTGCGTTGCCCATTTGCTTGCCAATGGTGAGATCGTAAATCTCATGAGGTTCCAGCTCTTCCTTCCCAAAGCCTTTTGCGTGCTCCGTACTGAGAAAAGCCCTGTCAGCCTGCGTCCCCCATTGAATAACCGGCGGCTTCCTCGTGACACTGTGCTTGGTCGGAGGCCCGCCTAGAATGCGCAGCTGCCGTAGTGGTGCCGTGTATGTTAAACCAATCGCCCCACTGCCCCAGGCCGCTCCAGCATAGCGGACATTGTTAGGTGGTGTTGGTAATATAGAGAACCCCCCGCCAGACTGACGACTGAGCTCGTAATACCACTCCAGCTTCCTCATCTGCCGACTATAGCTCGATCGTCTATCAGATGGTACATGCACGGAGGCCATGCCACGCCACATAACGTTGAACCCTCCACCAGTGTGGCCAAACTCTGGCTGAAAATAGGAATCCACCACCATCGTCGCTAACAGGCCAGAGGCTTGCTGGAAAATGGGGTCATCAAATAAAGCAAACGCACAGGCAAGCATGGCATTACGCCCATTAGTGTTAGACCACCACAATTCACTGCGATGGTCACCGTATGGCACACAGCCATGGCCGACCATGCGATACATGAACTTCACTGCTTGAGCGTAGGCTTTCTGATCGATCTCGACCCCACATTCATTGGCTAAGATCAGAGTGGTGAGCACTGGGACACCAGCCGAACTCATCAAGCCACTTTGCACATAGCCAGGTCCGGGGATTCCTCCATGCCCCCAGCCACCAGCCACTTGAGAACGCACTGCTTGATCACACAGCGACTTAAGACTGGGAAGCACACTGCGATCACCAGTTTTTAGATAATACTCAGCAAGCAAAATCCCCTGGTAGCCAAGGTGCCAATTACTTGTCGTCGGCTGCTTCTTGAGTTTCTTGATCAGCGCTTGGACATGACGCTCGACCACTGGTAGAACCTCAGGCTCTCCAGTAGATAGCAAATAGAGGCTCGCTAGGCAGCCCTTGAGCCCAGCAAGCTCGGGCCGAGCATTTCCAAAGACATAGGAACCATTTTCCTGCTGGCTCTCCACGATATAGCGCGTGGTCGACTTGATGATGCTAGCAGACTTGCTACATTTCTCAGGCCAACCCTCTGCGTAGCCACCCAGCTTCTGCAGAATCACAGTCGCGTGCTTCTGCATCCCACCACGCTCGATAGTGAAAACAAGCTTGCCATTGGTAGCTTCAGCTTCAGCTATCGCAGTTCCTAGAGCGACGCGAGGATCGCCCACCTTGAGTGACTTATAATTGATTGCTAGAATCAAATCCCCCTTCATCAGTTGCGCCTCTGCTGCGGGTGTTGAAGCTGCTACCTGCTCCACAGTAACCGCGCCCCCTTTCTCAATGGTCGCATAAAGTCCAGTCGGGCCGATGGGGAAGCGTGGGTACACTTTCTCTGGGTCCATTTTCTGTGCACGAACAGCCCCGCTAGTGAGTAATGCGAAGACTGCTGAAACTCTAATATACCTGAGAATTGAAAGCTCCATAGTTCGTACTTATTTTGCTGAATTACTCTGAAGCTGCGCCATCGCATCTGCAAAACCTCGGCCAATGCCAGCCATGATTTTTGCCGAGCCCAAATAGTGAAATGGGTAATTCGACACCCCCTTCTCTAAGGCCGCTAACTCACCTTGATTAAACTCTTGCTTGCGAAGTTTCACGAGCATCGCTTGCGCCTCTTTCCCTTGAAGCTTTTGCTTTTTCACCTCATGGCGCAATTTGCCGTCTCGGGCCACTATTGCCCCAAGGTCTTGATCCCAGTATTTCTCGGTAAAAACTGCCGTCACATTGCCTTTGAATTCGGCTAGGTCTGCCGTTGCAGCCATGGCATCGCGGAAGTTTTGATGCAGCTTTTTGTACCTCTGCTGGCTCTCTCCATATTGCGCTGTTGGCCCACCCACTCCCATCACGCCAATCACCACAGGTAGCTTCGGAGCTGATAGCTCCTTGCGAACATCACGAATGAAATGAGCTAACAACTCAGTGTACTCCTCATAGCCACCAACCTGATTGCGATTCGGGTAGGAGTTTTGATCCACCATATCATTCCAACCTTGAAACCAAACCATCCCCGCAAGCTCATACCCTTGTGAGGGCTCATAATTGGGATAAACCTGCTGAATATTTCCTAACACCTCCTTCACATGATCTACCGTCAGACGGTAATAATGGCCCGACGCTTTCTTCTGAGCGGCTTGAACTTTCGCGGTATCTTTTCCCTGTTTTTTAAGTAAAGCAAGGTGCTCTGGATGGAACACATAGACCCCCGCGCTTGGAGGCCTGAAGTCGGTGTGAAGACTCTTACCTCCCCAAGCTGTTTTGATCAGCAGTATCGGCTCATTCAAATGCTTCTGCATCGTGATCCCAAATGTGAGTTCGGGGCCTATCTTGCCGGCATCCGCCCCAAAGCCTGCAGTCAGCGGCCCTTGTTTCACTCCCTTGGTCGACAAATACGATACCCATACCTCCTTGCTAAGCTTGGGTGATCCATCTTGGTTCTGCATATCCTCCAACCAAGGCGCAGTCGTGGGATCCATCCCGATGTGCTCAAATGTCTCAATCTTCGCATGCCCCTGCATGTTTGACTGCCCCACCAAGACATAGACTTTTAGCGGCTTTTTACCCTCCGCTTGAACAGCATTGATGCCCATCATCCACCCAAGTAAAGCGGTGGCTAGTAGTATTGAGGTGCGCTTCCCATTCCGAAATATCATCGACATATACTATGCTAAGTGCAGGCACATGGGAAGGTTACATCAAACCGATAACGCTTACTTTGACACGCGCTGACAAGCTGACACCTCAGTCTTCATCTGTACACCTGTGATGCTCATTCCAATGATCCTCCCATGCCCTCTTATGCATACGAGCTCCATTGGACACAGAATGACTCTGGGGATCTTGAAGCCAGCTCTCCTTTTGTTAAAAAAAGCGCCTAGACTTTATCACTGCGTATTACCCATAAGATGTCTATAATCGTGTAAGCTGTGGACACAAGGTCCGTGCATAACATCCTACCTACTAACACTATGTCCACTGACACCCACTCAAAAACTATCGGCTACATCCTCTGGATCTTCGGCTTCACCGGAGCACATCGCTTCTACTATGGTAGACCCATCACTGGAGTCATCTGGTTCTTCACCGCTGGATTGTTAGGCATCGGCTGGCTCATCGACCTCTTCCTCATCCCCTCCATGGATAAGCAATGCGACTTCCGCTACCGCCCGGGCAACATCGACTACAACATCGCCTGGATCCTCCAGACCTTCCTCGGCCTCTTCGGCATCCACCGCTTCTACATGGGAAAAATCGGCACCGGCATCCTCTGGCTCCTCACCGGTGGCATCTTCGGTATCGGCTACGTCTACGACTTCTTCACCCTCAACGAACAAATTAGCCTGCGCAATAGCCAAGCATAGCTAAATCCATACTAAATCTCGCATACATAATGCGGCACTCAATACTCTACCTGATAGAGTGAGCACACACACACTTGATAGGTCTTCGCCATTCAAATTTATCACATGCAAACGACTTATTAATCTTGCCAGAGGTTTTTTGAAAACTAATCTCGCTCAGTGTCTAGTCGTTGCTCAATGAAAACTCTCTACTGTATTCTTGCTTTTTTCTCCCTATTTTCGGTTTCAATCATCTGTGCAACCCCCACAGTCACAACCAATCCGGCCACTACTGTTACAGATCTAAACGTCACCCTAAATGGCTCCGTACAGGTAAACTCAATCGGACAATGGTTATGTGATTTCGAATATGGTGAAACAAACGAACTTGGAGCCACTGAATTCGGCACACCATACTACATTGAAGGAGCCGCAGCAGGAAATGACACTATCAACACCAGTCTAAACCTTAAAACCAAACCGAACACCACATACTACTTCAGGCTTAGGTTGCGAGATATGGACAATGACCTAACTGCAACCTACGGAGATATACACTCATTCACAACACAAGTTGCTTCGACTGTTCCCTCAGTTACCATTCTTCCACATCTCACTCCTGTACCCATTACACATGAAGCAGCCGAACTAAGATCAGATATTTTCTCAGGGAGCTCCTTCTGTAAAGTCTACCTGCAATACGGGCTAAGCCCAGAAATTCTCGACAAAGAAGCCGCCTTAGAGGCACTCATATCACCTAACGAAACTAGAGAAAGTCGTATTTATATCTCAGAGCTCACTCCTTCAACTCAGTATTACTATCGCTGGGTAGGGTCGAATGCTGAGGGGAGTACCTACAGTGATGTTAGCAGCTTCACAACTACTGCTGCACCCACTATCGAACCTACTCCAGCCACCTCAGTAGTGGCGGACTCCGCCGTAGTACACGCCACAGTTTCTCGAAATGGCGGTCTCTTCCCTTTTATTTATCTCGAGTATGGTGAAACCACAGATTATGGAAAAACCATTAATATCGGAAATCTCTATGATGCTGAAGGTGTTGCTAGTATCAGCCAACAACTCACCAACCTAAAGTCTGATACCACATACCATTACCGCTTCTATACACAACAAAACCAAAAAAGAACCACAGTCTATAGCCAAGACCTAACCTTCACTACGAGAGTTGATGGGGAGGCACCCACATTCCTTGGCCAATCTCAAAGCATCCCAGGTGTCAGCCATTCACACGTAACCTCTACTAGCCTTTTTTCAGGAACTGCAGACACCATTCTTAAAGTAGAATACGGCACTACCAACAGCTTTGGTAATGTCCAACAACTCGATAATCAACTAGAAGGCTTTACCACACATCTCGATACGCAAATCCGCATCCCTGAACTCACCCCCGAAACCGAGTATTTCTACAGATTTGTCGCTTCTAACGCAGCTGGTACAACCTATTCCGACACCGAAAGTTTCACAACACTTGCCCCACCGACAATCATAAACAATGGAGTGGAAAGCCTAGGTAGCTACTCCTCCAAAGTAAGCGCTACCTTTACTAACTTTGGGAACACCGCTAGTCCAGGTGTCGAGTGGGGAACGACACAAGAGTACGGGTCTAGCAAAGAACTTTACAAAATCTCAGGAGCAACAACTTCAACCCAAACAGCAAATATTGGAGCTGAACCTAGTACGACCTACCACTACAGATTCTACATCTTTGATGGTACAAATTACCATTACAGTGAGAACAAAACCCTCACCAGTGCTCCAATACCCCTCCTCCCTAACCTCAGTGATGTGAAAATTCGGGACATCCCATTTGGGGTATTCAATAACCCTTACCGTAAACAAATCTCTTCGGACTCTGCACAGATGACAGTCTGGCTCCACCCCGGAGCTAGCGACACGACCCTTACGCTTCAATACGGGCTCACTAACTCATTAGGTCAGAGGAGTCACGAAATCAGCCACTTAGCTGCCGGCTCAGATACAGAGCTGAAATATGTAGAACTCTTCAACCTCCAACCAGAAACTACCTATTTCTGGAGATTCAAGGCTACCAATGCTCATGGTACTGTCTACTCAGATATCCAAAGCTTCCAGACGCATAGTGACCCACTCACAGTATCGGATACCCCAATCTCAGTTACCGACTCCAGTGCCACGCTTGTCGGGAAAATCACTCCCGATTTGTGGCACTACGACTTAGACTTTGTCTTTGGAACAAGCCCAGAACTCACTGAGACAATCGAACAAACGAGCCCAGATTATGTCTACGGAGTTTACGATGGCATTGTCGACATATCCACTCGCAATGTCACAGCTCCTGTCGCTGGCCTACAACCAAACACTACCTACTACTACAAGCTCAGAGCTAAGACCAACCACTTCTTCCCTCCCACTTATTTCTATGGTGCACTTCGCTCATTCACAACCTCAGCACCAAGTACCCTACCAACCATTACTCAGGGCCTCGGACTATTAAATAAAACCGATAACTCTGCTCAAGTTATTTTAGGCGGGTTTCGTAGTAATTCATCTGACGCTTCCGTGACTTTTGAATACGGAAAAACTTCTAGCTTTGGCTCTGAATTTATCCACCCTGAAACATTTCCAGCGTACACATCACAATCACCAAATGCTGAACTAACAGGACTTGAGCCAAACACTCTCTACCATGTACGAGCAAAAGTGACGAACGCTGCTGGCTCCAAATATACAGCCCCCCTGCTTTTTACCACTCACCCACCTGGTAATGCTCCCTCCTTTTCAGGACAACCCCTCACTGATACTGTTGGCACTAACTCAGCCACCCTCCTTGGCGGCCTGCTCAATACTGGAGATGCTGACACTGTAATCACTTTTGAATATGGAACCGATAACTCCTACGGATCTGAGATAACTCTGCAACTAGATGGTAATCTGACGACTACTCCTCAAGCGGGTGTCACATCTCTACAATCAGGAACTACCTACTACTTTAGAGCTAAGGCGACTAACATTTATGGCTCAGCCATATCACCCGAAGCTAGCTTTACCACAGCTTTTTCTCCTCAGGCAGAAACCTTGGGGACCTCCGACATTACTGACATTACCGCCACCCTCCATTCTGAATTTAGCCCTAACAATGTGTTCGGCTTCATGTATTTAAAATGGGGTGAATCTTCTGTAGATGAAAACGAAGCCTCACTAGGAAATACCGGTAACAACGAGGCTTCCATTATTGCTAGGTCCTACACACTCACAGGCCTCAAGCCGAATACATCCTACAAGTACCGCGCGGTTTTCAGAGACCGCTATGGTATGCTCTACCACGGAGATGAAAAAAGCTTTACGACGCCCGATCCCGCTACCCTACCCTCTATCATTGGGACTCCATATACTACAGAGCTCTCCCAAACTGCTACAAAAATTCAAGTAGAAGGCGTCAACGCTGGAGGCAGTGCTGCCACACTCTCTGTTGAATACGGTACTACCTCGAACTATGGACTAGTAGCTACACTAACAGAGACTACACCTGCAGGTCAAAATGGCGATAAACCTACCATCCAACTCGAAAACCTCACAGCCAATACCCTCTACTACGCGCGCTTCAAAGTCTCCAACAACCAAGGCATCACCTACAGCGAGCAAATCACCTTCTCTACCAACTTCGAAATTTCCACCCTCGCAGCTACTGACCTTACGCACCATGAGGTTACCTTCAACGGAAGCATCAACCCTGCTGGTCAGCAACTAAAAGCATTCTTCCAATGGAAACCTGAATCGAGCCAGAATTTTTATTCTTCTAGCATTCATACCGAACTCGATGGATTCAGTAGTGCATCCCTCGATCTTCATAACCAAGGCTTTCCATCCTCATCTACCTATACCTATAGAATTGCAGCTACCGACCAAGGCGGCTTCACTCATTATGGTAATGAACAAAGCTTTACTCTAGACCCACTGCCCACCTCTCCCTCTATTCTAGGAGATATTTCTATCTCTAGCCAGCCCACCTACAACGCAGCCTCATTCCGGTCGCGTACCATCTCCGCGGGTGATCAAGAAACTACACTCATTGCTGAATACGGAAAAAATAACAGTTTTGATCAAACTCTTGAAATCAAAACCCTCATCCCCAACCAGACTACAAGCATTAGCTTCAACCTAACCAATCTTGACCCCAATTCTGAATATCAAGTGCGCTTGAGAGCTCAGAGCTCTCTCGGTGCAGACACATCGAATGTGGTGACTTTTTCCACTAAAGCCAATCCCGTCTTAGCAGTTCTACCCGCCTCTGGAGTGGCAGACCACTCTGCAACAATGAATGCAACACTCATTCCAAACGGTGGATCTGTATCAAGAGCAAGAATCATATACGGCACAGAAGGCCTGTTTAATCGTACCATCTACTCCCCCACATATACCAGCAACCCCGATACCGGAGAATTCGTACTCTCTCACAACCTCACAAACCTCATACCTAGTACGGTCTACAATTACAAACTCGTCATCGATAATTTCGAGACTGAAATCATGTACTTCACCACTAACCCAGCGAGTACACTTCCCTCTATCAATAGCCCCATCACCATTGTAAGTAGCTATGTTTCCAGCAGCACACCCGGTGCACCTAGACAACGCCTAAATCTCTCCGATACAAAAGTTAGAATCGACTCAGGCCAAATTAGCTCAGGCAGTACCAACGCTCAAGTATACCTACAATTTGGAACGACTACTAGCTACGGAAACGAAGTATCACTTGGCACAGCCCCGACCTATTACAATAACAGCTCATTCACAAAGGTTCTAGAAAATCTCAGCCCAAACACCAAATACCACTTGCGCATCAAAGCCTCAAACGAGCAAGGCACAACCTTTTCTGAGGACTTCTCATTCACAACCTATGCTACCCCCACTCTATCCATCAATAGCGTTACTCAAATTACCGACACCTCGGCTCTGGTAAATGCCACTGTCGACCCCAAGGGGAGATTACTCTCAGTCCGTGCTAGCTTCAAACAAACTTCAGACGCTACCTATAACTACTCCGCATCCTCTTCCAAACCCGTCAATTCTCCGACAACCTTATACTTATTTATAGATAAAAATCTAGAGCCGGAAAAAGACTACCAAGTGCGCTTGTCTACATCTGACGATTTTAACTCTTATTATAGTAATGAAGAAACATTCACTACCCTTATAGCAAACACCCCACCAAGAATTACGGGCCAACTCCTAGTGTCAGATATTAGCAATGAACGCGCTGCATTGAGTTTCACTAACTCTACTGACACCATTGTTTTCACTGGCAGCAGCGACACATCTGTTTCATTCGAATATGGTACAGATGAAACCTTCTCTAGCTCTTATAACTACCCTAGTGCCTATGCTCCCGGCCAAAAAATCTCGTCCCTATCCACACTTCACCTCAGCAACCTAACAGCTAACACAACCTACTTTGTCAGACTCAAAGCTCAAAACGCCCAAGGGATTACCTACTCTACTCCCACGCAGTTCACCACTCTGCCTCCAATTCTAGTTAAGACGGGTGAAGCCTCTGAAATCACCGAGTTCTCGGCAAAAATTACTGGTGAAATTAACAGGATGCTACCCGAAGGCGTATCCAGCCCAACCACACGAACCTATATTGAGTGGGGCATCACGGAGAGCCTAGGTTCTACAACATCTTTTTCCTGGAGTCCAACAACTCTCACAAACCTCACACCCGGCACTCAATACTACTACCGATTGAAATCTAAATACTTCTACGACACCCAGTACCACTACGGCTCAGTGAAGAGCTTTACCACTCTTCCTGCCACGAGCCTCCCGTCACATGGTGACAGACCCGAATGGCACGGACTTAAGCGGTTTTTCGTGTAGCCCCTCTATGCGGGATTTCTCTAAAGGTTTT
>NZ_JBHUJB010000022.1:84447-134376 GCF_042683245.1 Rubritalea tangerina | reverse complement strand
CATAAGCCATGAGCTTACCAGCAACCATGGCGCGGCCTCACCTCTCTTCTCATTCTATCTTTTTTATTTCCAAGCCCAACATTCACTGCACACTCCACAACATGGCAACTATTCTGATTGTTGGGGGCTCTGGCTGCGTCGGTATCGAGACAACAAAAGCCTTGCTGCGTGACGGGCACCAAGTCGTCAGCCTTTCTAGAGGCAATCGCCCACTCAGCCCTCTCGCCAATGTCACCCACGTTCAAGCTGACATTCTCGATCCACAGAGCATCCACAGTGCACTCGAGGCACATGCAATCACCCACGTCCTCCACGCAGCAGCACTGCGGACCACCGATTGCAAAAAGAATCCCTCACAAGCTGTCACCGTAAACATCAACGGTACCGCTAATTTACTCGAAGCCCTCAGCCACTACGGCAAGGTCGAAAGACTTGTCTTCACCAGCACAGCCGCGGTCTATAAAGTCCCCGACGACAACGCATTTGTCGATGAGTCAGCCCCTACTGAGGTGCTCAATGCCTATACCGCCACCAAACTCGCTGCTGAACAACTCGTAGAATGCTACAGCCACAGCCACAACCTCCCCGCTACCATCCTCAGACCCCAAATCATCTACGGCCCCACCCGCGGCTCAGATGGCTCCACCGCAGGCATCACCAGCGCCATCTATAAAGCTAGCAATGGTGAAGACTTTACTATCCCCTTCGGAGGCACCACCTACTTCCACTACTCAGAAGATGTCGGCCACTACCACGCTCAAGCCCTACTGCACAGCCCACACCACTTCGCCCGCTATAACCTCCCAGGTGAGTCCCTTGATGTCAGTTCCATCTGCCAAAGCCTCAACACCCTCTTCCCCAAATCCTCCATCCACCACACCCCATTGCGCTACCCCTTCGCAAATGGACTCATAGATCACGCCTTCCTCAACGACTTTCCAAACACCCAACGCACCCCCCTCACTGAGGCAATCCATACCATGACCCAAGCACATCCGCCCCGGCCGCTTCAACCTCAGCGTCACCAATAACAAAGTCACCAAAGTCAAAGCCGAATAACCCCACCCACTGATTTCTGAAAACTGAAAACTTCTCACCTCTCACCTCTCCCCCCCCAATTTCCCTCTTTGCTTCAGCTCGTAGAGACTCACTGGCATCTTCATTATCGGGTGCCCCTCAGCAGCTCCTTTGGGTAACATTCTCTCTAATTCCACGATGCGCGCTGCCTGCTCAGGAACATCCACCTGGTTCTCCCACTCGTTAGGATCAACTTTGTGGTCAAAAAACTCACGAGCTTTCCCTGATCCATAACTCGTATAGCGATACCTAGCAGTACGTACCGAATGATGTTCCGGACCATAACTTGTGATCACACCTCGCTTCCACACTCTCTCAGGATCATCTAACATGGGACACAAACTCACCCCTTCCAACTCCTCACGACCAGGTAGCCCACTCAACTCAACCAAAGTCGGATAGAGATCAATGAGCCCCACAGCCGCTCCACATTTCCTCCCCCCCTTCTCTCCTGGCACCGAGATGATCAATGGCACTTTTGTCGACCTCTCCCATAACGATTGCTTCGCAACCCGATTCTTCTCCCCCAAATGATAACCATGATCAGACATCAATACCACGATCGTATTCTCAGCATAAGCGCTGGCCCTCAAGGCCTCCAAGACCTTTCCAATCTGTGCGTCCACAAAGGTCGTTGATGCCAGATAAGCCTGTAACATCTCCTTCCATTGACCATGCTTCTCTAACCACTCCACCGTTGGCATCGCAGGCATCGTATTCACCAAACGCGCTAACTCCGACACATCCTCGTAATCATCACGTTTATAATGAGGCAAAACAATCTCCCCGACCGGGTGGTGATCAAACCACGACTGGGGAACATGCCACGGCACGTGTGGCCTCGCAAATCCAAGCGCCATAAAAAATGGCTTCTCATGCTCCTTGCCTAACTGCTCAACCCCAAAAGCTGCAACGCGATAATCAGACATTTTCTCATCACTATCGGGATAAGCCCCCCAATCCGTCAAAGTCGATCCCAAATCCGTCACCGTACTCGGATCATAAACCATCCGCTGTTTCGGCTTGGGACCAAAACTATACTTCGGCCCATAGACATCAAACACTCCATTCCCATCACCATTGTGAAAAAGCTTACCTGCCCCCACTGATTTGTAGCCATGTTGCTCAAAGTAATCCGGCAAAAATACAGCCTCGCGTATCGCCTTTCCACCTCGCCGTAAATGCTTGTCAGAAACCTGCCCGTACACCCCAGTCGTCGTCGGCAATAAGCCTGACATCATCGAGGCCCGGCTCGGACCACAGAGTGGAGCCTGACAATGCGCATTCATGAATAACATCCCCTCCGCAGCCAAGCTGTCCATGTGTGGTGTCTTGGCATTAGGGTGCCCTCCCATACACCCCACCCAGTCGTTCAAATCATCCACCATCAAGAGCAACACATTCGGGCGCTCACCCGCTCCCGCCACCGATATTCCCCCTGCCATAAACCCCAGTGCCAAACCAACCCGGCACATTGCCCACCCTCTCCCCATTTGCCTCAGTTTGTGTAACTTCTTCATAATCTATCAAACTCACTAAAGAATCAGCATCATCATTTCATATTGCGCCAAACACACTATAAAAAAAGCACCATGATCCATATCCGATCACAGTGCCCTCAATGCGGCTAATATCGCCTAGTGTGGTGTCAGAGAAGTAATGGACACCACTACGCTCCGCTTATCGCTTGTTGCGCAAATACGGTGGGATATCTAAATCCTCACCATCCACTAAATTCGGAGCCTCCCCTTCGAATTTCCCTCGTGGTCCACCATCTAACTCTAACTCAGCCTGGCCCGCTTTACTCGCCTTCGTCGATTTCACAGCCTCCTCAATCAAATCATCCGCCACCTCACGCTCAAGTTCTTCAAACATCGTCATCTCATCAGGCTCTTCCTCATGTGGTTCCTCACCTTCTACTGCTTCAATCACTTCCTCAACCACCTCCTCCTGTGACTCGGACAACTCCACCTCTTCACTCACCTCCGGCAACTCAGCACCTTCCGATTCGAAAAGAGTCTCTTCTAGTTCTTCTTCCACCTCTTCTAAGCGATCTAGCAAGTTCCCCTCACTCACCACTTCCACAGCTGCTGGCGCTGACTCCTCAACCTCTTCCTGCTCTGACGCCACTTCCACAACGGGCACTACCTCCTCTTCTACTTTTTCTGAAACAACGACCTCATCAACAACGGGAGTCACTTCAGGCTCAGCCACCACAGACTCCACAACTTCTTGCTGCGTAAGCTGGTCCTCAGGCAGTGAACTAATGATCGTCACACTCAACCCATCTCCCATGTTCGCATCCACCGCAGCGCCAAACAAAATGTGCGCATCATCAGGCACATGCTTGCTCAACTCACGCATCAACAACTCCACCTCAAACAAAGTCATCCCCTCACCGCCACAAATGTGCACCAACGCAGTCCTCGTGTTTCTCAACAAGCGCCCTTTCTCTAACAATGGGCTGGTAAGCGCATTTTGCAATGCCGCCTGACTCCTGTTCTCACCATGCGCAATCCCCGATCCAAACAAACAACGTGAACGTGTCGCATTCAATGAACTCATCAAGTCGTCCAAGCCTACATTGATAATCCCAGGTCGCACAACCAAACGTGTCACGGCCTGAATGCTCTCAGAAATCATTCGGTCAGCTGCCGCAAATGCCTCATGAATCCCCTGAGCCGCCAATACTAACTCGCCCATCCGTGCATTCTCAAAAGTCACCAATGCATTCGCTATCACTGAAATCTCATTCAATGCTGACTCAGCCTGCTCCCTCCGACGGCGCCCCTCAAATTCAAATGGCATCGTGGCAAACACCACGACAAATGCCCCCATCTCCCGAGCTATGCGTGTCACGAGTGGAGCCGCTCCCGATCCCGTCCCACCACCAAGGCCCACACAGACAAAAACCATATCCCGGTCTCTCAGAGCATCGCGAATCTCAGTCTCTTGCTCCTTCGCAGCACGGCCACCCAACTCTGGGTCTCCTCCACATCCCAAGCCCATCGTCAGCTTCGCCCCCAACTGCACCTTCTCAGACGCCACAGAACTCGTCAACGAACGCGCATCCGATGCTAATGCCAACAACTCCACCCCTTGCATACCATCCAAGGCCACCCGGTCGATCATGTTCAAACCAGCGCCCCCCACACCCACTATCTTTACCTGAGAATCTGGAATCGTCTGCTGTTGGTCGCGCTGGTATTCAATCATGGTCACTCAAAAATTAGTTAAGCAATCTTTACTACTTCAGACAGCGCTTGACCAGCCGATAAAATCTAACACAACCAGATTTCCCCAGTTAGATTTCTGCTACTCTCCGAGCTTCCTCAGGTATTCATAACTATAGATCCCCGTCCCGTGCCCATCGGCCCAGTGAAACTGAATCGCATACCCACCAATATTCTCATAGCGAACGAGCGTGAAGCTCTGATCGGTATAATGCACTGGCGGCTTTACCACCCGACCCAAAGCATCTGGTTCCCCTTGGCAATTAGCACACGGGCAAGCCCTTCTGAGCTCCTCGTGCTTGATATAGTTCTCCAGACCATCACTCCAAGCCAGAGCGAGCTCATCCCCTATACTTGCGATATTCACCAAACTTAACATAGCCAGGGATCTAGCGCCTCAACCCGCCCCTAGCAAGCAGCGAGTGCTCCGAAATCACACACCGTAAGTTCTCGCCCCAAAAATGGAGCTTCCCACGCGCACCATGGTCGCCCCTGCTTCGATGGCCACTTCAAAGTCGCCACTCATCCCCATGCTCAACTCAGGCAAGCCAACTCCATGCTTTGCCACAAGCTCATCACGTAAACTGACCATCGCTTGAAAAAAAGGACGCGCCTGATCTGGCTCAGACACCGCCGGCGGAATACACATCAAGCCTCGTACCTCCAAATGCTCTAACTCCAAAACTTCTGCAAAGTGCTCACGGATCTCGTCGAGCTCAAAGCCCCCCTTGCTCAGCTCCGCACCAATATTCACCTGAAGCAATACCTTAGGCTTCACCCCCATATCTGCAGCCACCCCATCCGCATAACGCGCCAATTTCACAGAATCAATGCTGTGCACCCAACTAAATAAACCGAAAACCTTGCGTACTTTGTTGCGCTGAAGCCCCCCAATATAGTGCCACTCAATGCCTGGATCCATTGCCGGAATCTTCTCCTGACCTTCCTGTAACTTATTCTCCCCCAAAACCCGTTGCCCAGCATCCACGGCCAACTGCACATGTGCCACCGGCCATGTCTTCGAGACCGCCACCAAAGTCACTGCTCCCTCATCTCGTCCAGCCCGCTCAGCCGCGGCCTTCACACGTCCCTGCACCTCTGCCAAATTCTCTGCAACCTCAGTCATTCCCACATCCTCATTTCCTAAACAAAAAACACAACCCCAAACCCATGCGTTCCCCCCAAATCTCTAGAAGCCATAATCACCCCTGCCTAGGTAAACCATTTCACCAAGCTTAAAGGCTGAACACCCGTAAACCACATTTTGGCAACCTCCGCCACTTGCATTTCTCGAAACTGACGTGACATTTGACACGCTGCCGCATTTCACGCTTCCCAAGTAGGCATCAAGCATCTTAAATGCACCGCCCTGCAGCCCTCAGCGGCCGACAGGCAAGGGCAGAGCGCAGCCGCGCAGCCACCTAAACTTTTCACCATCAATCATTAGTAAATGAAGACCAGCCCATACGATCAACGATTTACTCCGGACAGCACCGGCTCACTTCACTCATTTAATAACGAGCGCGACAACTGCGGCATGGGCGCAATTGCGAATATTAATGGCGTTCCGTCCTTCGACATCCTCAATAAAGCAGTCGAATCCGTCTGCAACATGACCCACCGTGGTGGTGTCGATGCCGACATGAAAACTGGTGACGGCTCTGGTATCCTTTCCCAAATCCCACGCAAGCTCTTCAAGCAAGAAGCTGAAAAGCTCGGTGCTACTGTAGAAAATGCAGACGACCTCGGTGTAGGTGTATTCTTCCTTCCAAACAACGACGCGGAAGCAGGTCAGAAGATCAAGGACCTCACTGAGAAGACACTCGCTGAGCGCGGCATCACCTTCATCGGCTGGCGCCAGGTTCCAGTTGCTAAGGACGAACTCGGTGTGCAGGCACAGAAGTCCTGCCCTGACATCCAGCACCTCATCGTTTCCAAGCCATCTGGCTGGGAAGACCTTCAGTTCGAGCGTCAACTCTACCTCGTGCGCCGTACTGTTGAGCAAGCAACTGCAGATGTAGCTGACTTCTACATCCCAACACTTTCCGCTCGTCTCATTTCCTACAAGGGTCTCGCAATGCCTGCAACGCTCCGTGCGTTCTACCTCGACATGCAGAACCCTGACTTCGAGACAGCAATCGCAGTATACCACCAGCGTTTCTCCACAAACACTTTCCCAGCGTGGCCACTCGGTCAGCCATTCCGCATGATGGCGCACAACGGTGAAATCAACACCGTTCGTGGTAACCGCAACTGGATGAGCTCCCGTGAAGAATTCTTCTCCTCCGATGTTTGGGGCGACGATGTCGACCTCGTGAAAAACCTCGTGAAGGACAACGAGTCTGACTCCGCGTCACTCGACCACTGCCTCGAGCTTCTCACACTTTCTGGCCGCGAGATCGAGCACTCCATGTGCATGCTCGTGCCACCAGCATACAAGAACGACAACGAAATCTCTGAAGAGGTATTCGACTTCTACCAGTACCACAGCTCCTTCGCAGAGCCATGGGACGGCCCAGCTGGTCTCGTATTCACAGACGGCACAAAGATCTGTGCAGGCCTCGACCGTAACGGTCTCCGCCCATCCCGCTACGCACTCTTCGAAGACGGCCTTCTCTACGTGGGTTCCGAAATCGGTTGCATCGAGTGTGAAGAATCCAAGGCAATCGCGAAAGGCCGCCTCGGACCAGGTCAGACCATGGTTGCAAACACAGCAACTGGCGAGCTCGAGCTCGACAAGGAAGTCAAAGAGCGTCTCGCGAAGAAGGCTCCTTACGGCCTCTGGGTGGACGAAAACCAAGTTCAGCTCAAGGACTACGTTTCCCACGAAGCAACAGTCCCAGCGGAAGACTACGACGACGTCACACTTTCCCGTATGCAGCTCGCAAATGCGATCTCTGAGGAAGAACTCGACATGGTGTTCCCACCAATGATCAAGGGAGCTCAAGAAGCAGTCTTCTCCATGGGTTGTGACATCCCACTCGCAGTTCTCTCGAACTACCCACGTCTCCTTTACACATACTTCAAGCAGCTCTTCGCTCAGGTAACCAACCCACCGATCGACCCGATCCGCGAGTGGGCAGTCATGTCCCTCGCTGCTGGTCTCGGTGCTGAGAAGAACCTTCTCGGTGAAACTCCAGAGCACGCACGCGTTCTCAACCTTGAGTCCGCAATCCTCCTCGAGCAGGAAATGGATCGCATCAAGGAAATGGGCGACCACGGTTTCTCTAACCGCATCATCGACACCACTTGGGAATTCTCCCAAGGCGCAGCTGGCCTCGAAGCCGCTGTGAAAGCTGTCTGTGCAGAAGTAGAAAAGGCAGTCGACGAAGACATCGACGTCCTCATCCTTTCCGATAAAGCAGCGAGCATCGAGCGCGTTGCTATCCCAGCTCTCATGATCACAGGTGCTGTGCACCACCACCTCAACCGCGTGAAGAAGCGCATGCGTGCTTCCATCGTTGTGGAGACCGCTGAAGCTCGTGACACCCACACAGTGGCAATGCTCTTCGGCTTCGGTGCGACAGCAGTTTGCCCATACCTTGGTTACGCAACAGTCCGTCAGGTCGTAGCAAACGACAAGAAGGGCAAGCTCGGCGAAGGCATGACTCCTGAGAAGGCAATGACCAACTACCGCAAGGCACTTGAAAAAGGTCTCCTCAAGATTATGTCCAAGATGGGTATCTCCGTACTCAACTCCTACCAGGGCGCTCAGATCTTCGAGGCAGTGGGTATCGGCAGCGATGTTATCGATCTCTGTTTCACAGGCTGTGTTTCCCGCATCGGCGGCATCGGCTTCGAAGAAATCGCAGAAGAGTCCATCATCCGTCACAAGGCAGCTTACAAGGACATCCTTGAAAGCGGCGTAGCGATTGAAGAACCACTTCCACTCGGTGACCCAGGTTACAACCGTTACCGTAAGTCCGGTGAGCGCCACGCTCTCACCACTGACGTGATCAAGAACTTCCACACCTACGTGAAGTCAGGTAAGGCGGAAGACTACGAAGATTACGTTAAAGCAACTCTCGATACTCACCCGATCACCATCAAGGACCTCCTTGAGTTCGTACCATCTGAAGGCGGCCCAATCCCACTCGACGAAGTAGAGCCGATCGAGAACATCCGCACACGCTTCACTACTGCGGCGATGTCCATGGGTGCGCTCTCCCCAGAAGCACACGAAACTCTCGCGATCGCAATGAACCGCATCGGCGCGAAGTCCGACTCCGGTGAAGGTGGTGAAGATCCAATCCGTTTCGACAAGTACCCGAACGGCGACCTCGCTCGTTCTGCCATCAAGCAGATCGCATCTGGCCGCTTCGGTGTTTCCGCACACTACCTCGTCAATGCTGACGAACTTGAGATCAAGATGGCTCAGGGTGCGAAGCCAGGTGAAGGTGGCCAGCTTCCTGGTCACAAGGTAAATGGCATCATCGCTCGCCTGCGTAACACGCAGCCAGGCGTGCAGCTCATTTCCCCACCACCGCACCACGACATTTACTCTATTGAAGATCTCGCACAGCTCATTCACGACCTCAAAGAAGTGAACCCGTACGCGAAGGTGACTGTGAAGCTCGTTTCCGAAGCGGGCGTTGGCACTATCGCAGCTGGTGTAGCGAAGGCTGATGCGGACAACATCCTCATCTCTGGTCACGACGGTGGTACTGCGGCTTCCCCGCTCTCCTCCACCAAGCACACAGGTCTTCCATGGGAACTCGGTCTCGCTGAAGCTCAGCAGACGCTCGTTCTCAACAACCTCCGTTCCAAGATCACCCTCCGTACAGATGGTGGCATGAAGAATGGTAAGGACATCGTCGCAGCAGCGATCCTCGGTGCTGAGCAGTTCAACTTCGGTACCACTGCAATGATCGCCATGGGTTGTGTTTACGTACGTAAGTGCCACCTCAACAACTGCCCAGTCGGTGTTGCTACTACTGATCCGAAATGGCGTTCCAAGTTCAAGGGAACTCCTGAAATGGTCATCAACTTCTTCAACGGCGTTGCCCAAGAAGCTCGTGAGATCATGGCGCAGCTCGGTATCCGCAAGCTCGATGACCTCATCGGTCGCCCAGAATTCCTCAAGCAGCGCATCGTTCCAGATCACCCGAAAGCAAACTCACTCGATCTCTCCCCAGTTCTTAAGGACGTGATCGACGAGACTGCTCGCGCATTCGAGATCGACCCAAGCGAAATTTCTCGCATCAACGTCGACGAGCGCAACGACGGTATCCACAAGCCAGAACTCGACGTTCAGATCATCGAGGACATCAAGTCCCAGCAGAACATCTCCGATTTCTCCGAGCTTGCTGACCGTGGCCCAATCACTCTCGACTACAAGGTCGTGAACACCAACCGTAACCTCGGCACACGCACTTCCGGTGCAGTCGCAATGAAGTTCGGTAGAGAAGGTCTTCCATGCGGCTCCATCGTACTCAACTTCACTGGTTCCGCTGGCCAGTCCCTCGGCACCTTCCTCAGCCACGGCATTCAGATCAATGTCTTCGGTGAAGGTAACGACTACGTTGGTAAGGGCATGTCCGGTGGCCGCATCACTGTGAGACCACACAACGGCGTACAGCTCGTCGCTGAAGAAAACTCCATCGTGGGTAACACCTGTCTCTACGGTGCTACTGGCGGTCGCGCATTCTTCAACGGTAAAGCAGGTGAGCGCTTCGGTGTACGTAACTCCGGTGCTCAGGCAGTAGTCGAAGGCGTGGGTGACCACGGTTGTGAATACATGACCAATGGTCTCATCGTGATCCTCGGCACCACAGGTCAGAACTTCGGTGCAGGTATGTCCGGTGGTACAGCTTACGTCCTCGACGAAGACGGTCGCTTCCAGTCCCGCATCAACACTGAAATGGTGGTCGCACTTCCTATCAAGCGCGAGCAGGACATCGCTGAAGCAAAAGCTCTCATCGAAGACCACGCAGAACTCACCGGTTCTCCAAAGGCAAAACGCCTCCTCGAAAACTGGAACAAGACCTGCAAGAAGCTCATCCGCGTTCTTCCAAAAACAAAAGCAGCTCTCGAAGCAGCTGAAGAACAACACGAAGCAGCTTCCACCCCGAAAGCATAATTCGAATCTGCTAACAGCAATTTAAACTAAAGCCCGCGAGGAGAAATCCCGCGGGCTTTTTTTGTGTTTCTCAACCCTCCTCAATAGGCCGGCTCCGCCTATCCTAAAAAAACATCAGAGGGCCACTTCCTCAACTAAGAGAAAGCATTAGAGAATCCCAGAGTTGGTTTCAAGTTGACTGATCTCAGCGGATCGTCTACCACTCGCGCCAAGCGGAGCTGATCGGATCTTTTCAGTCAGGCAGCTCTTTCCATTTTTAACTCAAATCTGAACACTATTATGTCCAAGACAATTCAACAGCGTAACGCGCACCTTAGCCGTCCTACAAAATCAGCTGGCGCACGTGCTAAGCGTGTTAAAGCACAACGCCGCCGCCTCGTTGCTCTCGGCGTGGACGAAGCTAAAGTTGCAGCAATGCAGTCAAACGAAGTGCGTGCACTTCTTAAGTACCCTAAGAAGGTGACTGAGTCCCTCAAAGGCTAATTACCCTTTAAAACAAAAGCCTAGTCATAGCGATTAGGTGAATACATACCCACGCTTCTCTTCTATTCTGAGATGCGTGGGTATTTTTTTACGCCTCCCCACACAACAAAAAACCGCACCTAATACTCCATGCGGCTTTGTCTTTTGCTTAGTTCCCCCACAGTATCACAGAACTCGAGATGCTCATTGCGATCGTGCAGAATAGAGCCCATGCCCCTCGCAGAAATCAGCACAACCAAGTTCCCATCTTGGTCGCGAGCGACAGCAGCTTCATCACCGAAGCATACTTATTCAAAATATCCGCGAAACATGAAGCAGTGACACGCGGCGTGTAACTGTAAATCACCTTCAGTTCACTTTCCCTGCCACGCCCCCTATAGCAAATACTCTATGCCAGAGATCTTTGAAATTCTCCATAAGATCATGCGTAGTATGATTGCATCCCCAACATTTATGAAGACCACTACCACACTCCTCCTCGCTTTCATTTTTACAGCGCTCTCCCAACTCCGCGCCCAACAGGTAGCAACATTTGATGAACTCACCCCGCTCTACCCAGACTCAGAAGTCAGCGAAGACAAGCCACACTTCTCAAGCTTCGTCCCACGCGGCGGCAAAGCTGTCGTCCACCTGCTAGTGAAGCGTGTAGCCGCCAACGACGCAGTCACGATCACCCCATCAAATACAGCCACCCATTGCGCTGAGCTGTTGCCAGTGAAAGTCACACAAAATACTGGAATTAAGACCAGAACTGAACTCATTGATGGCAAGTTCAATCCCCATGTCGTCCGCCGCGCTCCATTCGAAATCTACGACGCAATCCAACCATTGAGTGAAAATAAGGCCCTTTCTAACCATGCCGGCACACTTGCTCTCCGATGCGAAATCACCATCCCCACCGACTATTCCTCCCCTACATTAGAGCAAACCATCAAACTGCGCTCCGGCAGCTGGGAAAAAGACATTCAGTGGACCGTCAAGGTCGCTGACCTACAGCTCCCCTCACCCACAATCGGCTACACAAATTGGTTCTCAGTCAGTAACTTCGCTAGCTACCACAACTCTAAAATGTGGAGCGAAGCCCACTGGAACACCCTCGCCCAAGCCGCTGAGCTCATGCGCGCAGAAGGACAAATATGTTCTGGATCCCATGGAGCCACTTCATGTCGCTCGATGACGCACTCAAACTCACCGTCGACAACGATAAGCTCGATCGCTTCACCAAGCTCTTCCTTGATTCAGGCTTCACACAAGTCGAACTTGGTCACCTTGCTACCCGTGAAAATGGTCATTGGTCCGCCAAACACCTCGTCACCCAGCTTGGAAAAAAGCGCGTCACCTCCCCAGAAGGCCGCTCAATTCTCAAACAACAACTAGCCGCCATTCGCCACTTCACAAAGCGCCACAAATTTAAGGGCAATATTTATCAACATATTAGCGACGAGCCCCTCTCAGTCCACGCACAAGACTATGTCGCTGTCGCAAAGCTCGTCCACGAGCTCTTCCCCGAAGCCCCCGTGTTCGATGCCACACACTGTACCACCGAGCTGGTTGGCTCAGTCGATATTTGGTGCCCACAACTCGACATCTATTACAAACACCGCGACTTCTTCCAACAACGCATCAAAGCCGGTGAACAAGTCTGGATCTACACCTGCCTCTCACCAGGTGGCGCAGCCCTCAATCGCTTGCTAGACCAAGAACGCACCCGCCAAGTCCTACTCAAATGGCTCATCGTTCATGATAACCTCTCAGGCTACCTCCACTGGGGGCTCAACCACTACCAAAAACAAACAGACCCCTTCCGCGTCACCTCCCCCCGCTTCGATGACAAAACTGGACCATCCCGTAACTTCCTCCCACCCGGCGATAGCCACGTCATCTACCCCTCTAAAATAAACCACGCCCCACTCAGTTCGGTACGCCTTAGCGCCCACCGCCTCGGACTTGAAGACGCAGCCATGCTCCTGGAGCTTAAAAAGCGCAGCCCTAAGCAGACTCAAACCATCTTCAACGAACTCATCATCGCACCAAAACAACACCAACTAGATCTATCGAAATACCGAGAAGCACGCACCAAACTCATGCTCGACCTCACTCTCTAACAAGTTAAGTAAGCCACCCTCACCCTCCAGAGACAAGCTGCTAACAATTTGAGACAAATTGCCAAGATTCTTCCACCCCGTAGATGTTAGGACTTCCGTCGCCCAGCATAAGTAGCCAATCACACATGGCAAACCTGCATGGTGCTGGGCACGCACACACAAAAAGCAAAAATGAAGAAAACATCATTACTCCTCGCTCTAACCGCATCCTGCGCCTCAGCCGCCATCGTCGATACATCATATGTAGCCGGTAGCTCCTCCCCCTATAGCTATCTCACAGCCACGCCCCTACAATTGCTCAACAGCAGTGGCCTAAACACCCCCGTCAATGCTGGAGACTCACTAGCATCAGCTCAGTCGGCGACACACGACTACAATCTAGGTTTCGAGCAATCGTGGACAACCAACGACCCAGGTGGTCAAAACTCAGACTACTTCGCATCAGGTGGCCTTGCCCCCATTCTCGTCTTCGACCTCGGCCAAGACTACGATGTGCAAAACCTCATCTTCTGGCAGTACCAAAATTCAGGATCTATCGCAGGCGTCGATGTCGCCAATAATGCGAAAACCATTGAAGTACGCTATAACACCGAAGCCGAAGGCAATGCCGCCTTCACTGGCAGCGCCACCACACTCAACCTCCTAAACGCCGTTGAACTCAACGCTCCAGGAATCGGACGCATTCCTTCGCAAACATTTAGTGCTTCTAACACCACAGCACGGTACATCCAACTCACCATCACAGACAACCATTTCGGTAACCCGAGCGCTGGACAAGGGGGCGACCGAGTGGGATTAGGTGAATTCCGTGTCGACGCCTCAGCGGTCGCATCCGTGCCTGAGCCAAGTTCACTTGCTTGCCTCGCCATCGGAGCCAGCTCACTTCTCCTCCGTAGAAGTCGCAAGAAAGCCTAACCACACTCTTCTACCGTTGGCATCCCATCCGTTTGGGGTGCCAAAACTCACTCCTCTGAGCGCCCGCGTACTTGAAAACGTAAAAATCGACGCTCACCCAGCAAGCTCTCCACTCTCAGCACATCTCCCCCATCCCCCATTCGCACAGCAGGAACTGACACCCAGTCTACTAAGTCCTCAGATTCCTGACCAACCACACTCACGTCCACACGCTCCATTGGCTGAGCTAGGGTCAGATAAAACACCCCATTTTCAACGCCTGATTCTATTGGCAAGATATTGCTTACTTTGGGATCAAGACCAAAGGCGTACTCGCTCAAGTTACTCAAGCGGTCGCCATCCACATCCGCGCTAGGAGCCGCATCTCCCGCTGCAATCTCTGCGCTCGTGAATGCCACTTGCTGCCATTCAGCATATAGGTCGCGCAATTCAAGTACACCTCCACTGTAGGAGAAAAACGCACCCAGAGCTGGTGCCCCCTCAAGCTCAGAACGCGCCAAGCCATTGATCCGCAAGTTGCCATTTGCCCAAAGCCCCTCATAGTACGTCAAGTCCGCCGCAGCAATGCTCAGCCTCCCTCCCGATCCTCTCAGAAAATCAATGTACGTATTTTCATCCCCGGTAAAATCAATCACCTCCTGTAAATTCAGCTCCCCCTGGCCCAACCCAAAACTCACAATCGGAAGTTCTCGATTATCTGTGGTTAACCCCAAGGTCTCACAACGTACCGTCCCCCCCACAATGACCAAGTGCGCAGCACCCTCCCCGTCATTTTGGTACTCAATATTCTTTCCAGCCCCCAACTCAACTAAAGCCCCTATCCCAACTCTCACCTCACTAGTCCCCGAAAGCCTCAAGACCCTACCCGAGCGCACACTTACCGTGACATGCTCAAAGCCAATCTCACAATCTTTCCATTCAGGAATGAAATCCGCAGATTGCATAAAACTTAATGGCATCTCAGCAGTGCCCAAAACATCAAAGACATAGCCACTCATCAGGTTCGCCCCCGCAGATGTACTCCCAGTTCCAGGAGCCACCAAAGATTCTCCAGGCCACCAAAAAGCACTGCGCGTCACCACTCCCGGATTCCCCCCACCAGGCAACCCATCTCTCCAGTTAGTGGCATCACAAATATTTCCCTCACTCGCCCCAAAATCAGTAAACACGTTGCCCAAATTGCTATCAAACACCTCAACGCTCACCCTTGCCATACCGCTCTCCCCACCTCCACTTACGGTATACATGATCGTCTCATTCCCAAAATACCCTTCGTTTGGAGTATAGCGTACCTGCCCACCCTCAATAGAAACTATGCCATTCTGAGCTCCATCCACAGCTACCAGACTCAAAGCTCCATTAGACTCTATCAGCTGATCATTTGCCAGGACATCTATCAAAATACTATCAAACTCTGGAACAAATAGAACAGCCTTATCATCCTCCAGCTGAAGACTCGCCTGCTCCACCTCCTCAGACCCCGCCATCCATTCCACAAAATCAACATCCCATCCGTCTGCCCCTCCAGCCTCTAACTTGAGCCTTACATTCTTACCATTGAAGCTCGCCGCATCATTCGTCAACCCGACCTCAGCCCACCTCCCAGTGACCGTACGTTGATCTTTCAGTAAGACAGTCGAAGCATGCGCCGGTGTGAACTCCGATCTATCAATATCCTGGCCAAACGTGATCTGAAACGAACTATCCCATACTTCCACGCGCACATCCAATCCACGAAAAACCTCTTTCCCTCCAACATACGCACTCGGCCCAAAATACGAGGGATCACTCGCATTCCGCCCACTCGGCTCATCCCCATCGTCAAACACTAAACGAAATACCTCCTTCTCTTGCCCGCCTACTGAATCAATATAAAACCTCGCTTCCTTCTTACCAGCTTCGGGCCGACTCACTGCTAAGCGCAAAAGCTCCCCACTCTCAGCCTCAAGACTAAAATCAAATACCTGCCCAACCACTCCAGCATCGCTGGGCCTGAGTGAAAAATCCAAAATCCCACCATAGACGTCAAACCACGGTCGCTTCTCCAACGAACATACAGCTGCCTTGCCTCCATTCGGTGTAAGGCGCAAATATCCCTGAGCTGTCGCTCCACTCCCTGAACTCACTTCCTCCACACTTCCTCCTCCACTCGTTTCTATCGTCCAGCCTTCCCCGCCAGAACCTGCATCTGCAGGAGCAGAGTTATCAAACTGATCAGACACAACCAAGAGCTGTGGATGCTCGATAAAATGAATCGCATCTCTGAATCCCCCCGTATCACTCCCCCCGTGGGCCCCTGGCCGAATGATCTGCTTCGCCTGATTGCCATGATTCACCATCCCTAGGTGAAAACAATTCAATGTCTCATCCACTCGATAGTCCGTATAGTAGGACATCAAGGCAAACCGAGTACTCGCTTGATGCGCCAAGGGCCGGATCGCACTCAGATTAAAACTCCAAGAACCATACTCGTAGTAGTCCCGATCCCCATTGCGATCATCAATGATAAATTTATCCGGTAAGTCCTCCGGAAACACAATCCCGACGTTAGAGATAACTCCCTTGATCACATCTGGACGCATGAAGCCCAATGCCATCCCAGCCCTCGCCCCACCAGAGGAGCCCATCGTGTATACTCTCTCAGGATCAATGTTATATTTCTCCATGGCTCGAAATGCCCCCATCATCGCCACACCTCTCCGATACCTCGGATCCACACTATTGTTGATGTTCGTCCCACCTACCCATATCAAATCTAATTCATCCAAGACACTCGTCCAAGCTCCCTTCGGACCACCACTCTTCGTCGAATTGATAAAAGTTATCAATCCATATTGCTTCTGCGGATCATAATTGGCTGGCAAACGCACCACATAATCTTGGCTCGCTAAATCAACCCCGTAGTCGATATATGTACTGTAACTCGATCTGTCGAAGTTGCTCGGCTGCTCAAGCACACCCATCACCTCAGCATGCCCCCTCATTCCCAACAAGACCACCGCCACCACCATCAAAAATACCTTTCTCATCACCTCATAGGACACTTCCTCCACAGTCCTGACATCTTTTTTTAATCGCCCACTCATACCAAGAGAATGCAACCAGATCGAAAATCGTTAACAAATGCATCCCATCCCCCACTAAACACACACATTTTTGCTGGTCTAACAAGGTGACAAACATTAAGAAGCGCCACCTTCCCTCTAATCAGAGTCGTTTTCCCATGAATTGGCTGCGAAACACATCCTACATCATTCTTTTCACCCTTCTTGCCTCATCCTGCGATGATTCTAAAAAGGCTGAACGTGAAGCCCAAGAACTCAAAGAAGAAGAACGCCAGCTCGTCCTCAGACGCCATAAAGAACTCGAAAAAGAACGCGCCGAAGCTCAAGCTCAAGCTCAGCTTAAAATCGAGAGAGAAAAAGAACTCGCCGCTAAAATCCTCGCCTTCGAACTCGAACAAAAACAAGCCGAAGAAAGAAAAGCTGCCGAAAAAGCCGCTGAATTCGCTCGACTCAAAGAACATTCCAGACGCGAGGCCTGTAGAGCATTCGTCGGTACCGAATTTGATGAACTCAATCTCCCAGATGATACAAGCTACACAAACGTGAAAGTCCTCGATGCCGACGCCCAAGGCATTACCATCCGTCACCAACACGGTGCTAGAACCATCCCCTATAGCAAGCTACCTAGCAAAATCCAACGCGCCTGCAAGTACGACCCAGAAGCAGCTCTTCTGGAGTTTGAGGAAAACTCAAAAAACATAACTCCTCCCCAGAACTCGGCCCGGAAACCAAGCTCGACTCCCAAAAAAGTAGCTAGCAAACCCCTTCCACCTGAGACCCAGTCGCCCAAGAAAAAGGCTGTATCCCCACGTGGCAACCTAAAGGTTCGCGTCGTTTCCTCTTCGAATGGCCGCAAGCGCCTCAAAGTCACGGCCTACAGCAATGTCTATGCTGAGGTTCGCTCCCGCACCTATGCCACCCCATTCACTATCCGCTCAGTCCCTCCAAATACCAAAGTCGAATTCCATACCTATTCCGATACCAGCGGACGATACAACCTCCAGCTCCTCTCCACCCGCGGCCAACAACTCGATAACGAATCCTATCTCCGAAAAAGTGGCCTCAAAGGTGCGCGTCTCGACTGAGCCATCCCCCCTCTTCTCCTCCACTCCTTGAGCTGATACTGGATTTTGCACAACTAGCGATTGACGCAGGGCCAAAACAAGTTCATGAACTTCCGACCAATTTTAAAAATTGGCACCGCTGATGACAGCTTCAGGTTGTCCTAGCAAATTGCAGAAGCATATTCATATGACACATCCATTCCTCGCATCCTCACCAAGCAGTGACACCACCATGGTGCTCTTTTCAGGAGTTGCCATCCTCGTTCTGCTCTTCTGGTACCTCGCAACTGACAAAGACAGAGTGAAGCGAAACGTTGGCTCATCCATCGTTCTCCTCATCGCACTATTCTCACTCTTTGCTATCGTCTCTCCTTCTAACCTCGCGCAGGTCTTCTCCGGTGAGAAAAAACTCAGCGAAGCACATAACCTCCAAGGCGGTATCGAAATTGTGGGTGGTACAGCCTTCATCATCGAAGTGAAACCCAATGTCGATGACACCACTGGTGAGGTCATCCCTCTCACCCCTACGGCCATGGATACCGCTAAGACGATCCTCGAACGCCGACTCAACGAATCCGGAACTCTCGATGCCCCAGTCACAGTGCAGGGCAACCGCATCGAAATCCAAATCCCAAAAATCGACCCAGCTGACGCAGAAGCTCTCGAGAAAATTCTCACAACAACCGCCAAACTTACCATCCATAAGCGCCACCCACAGTCAGCCCAACTCGCTGAACTCGTCGCTTCCGGCCAAGAAAGAATCCCTGGCTACAAGGCATTCCCTCAAGAAGTTAAAAATGAAAATGGCGAGATCATCGGCACCCGTCACGTGCTCGTAGCACGCCGTCCAGGCCTCACTGGTAAAGAGGTCGCTCGCGCCTGGCCTGACCGCCAGTCAAACACCCAAGTCTTCATCGAGCTCACATCTCAAGGTGCCGAAGACATGAAGACTTTCACCAGCTCACTCACTGCTCGCAAAGACCACATCGTCAGTGTCCTTGACGGCAAAGTCATCAACGACGCCGTCCTCAATGCTGATGTCCTCGGTAAAAATTTCGTCATCAGCGGCCTCGATGACATCCAAGAATGTGAGGAACTCTCCAAAGGGCTCTCAAACCCCATGGAAAATGACATCGAGATCATCGATAAGCGCACCATCTCAGCCACACTCGGTGAAGCCACTGTCAAGCAGGGTATCAATGCGGGCCTCGCGGGCCTTGCACTCACCGTCGTCTTCGTTCTCCTCTACTACCGCTACTCCGGTATCGTAGCCATCATCGGCCTCCTCCTGAACGTTCTCATTCTCTTCGGAGCCATGGCGCTCTTTAATGCCTCATTCACCCTTCCTGGTATTGCAGGTATCATCCTTACCATCGGTGTTGCAGTCGACGCCAACGTCTTGATCTACGAGCGTATGCGTGAAGAACTCGGCAACGGCAAGTCCGTTCACGCCGCCATCAAGGCAGCCTACGAAAAGGCATTCTCCGCCATCTTTGATGCCAACATCACCACCTTGCTCACAGCAATGATCCTCTTCTGGAAAGCAACAGGATCAGTCAAAGGCTTCGCAGTCACTCTCACTATGGGTATCCTCGGAACCCTCCTCGCTGCACTCCTCTGTACCCGCGTCATGTTCGCTTGGAGTGAAGACACTGGCATCCTCAAGAAGGTCAAATTCATGAACCTCATCCCCGAGAAAGCCATCGACTTCCTCGGTAAGCGTAAGCTCGCATTCACACTCTCCGGTGTCATGATCGTCGGTGGCATGGTCGCCCTCGGTGTCAAAGGTGACTCCCACCTCGGTATCGACTTCGTCGGTGGCTCCGTCACCCGCTTCGAAATCCCTGCCGGACAAAATGTCACCCGCAGCGAAGCACAATCCATCCTCGATGGCGTACAAACAGAAAAAGTGGCCACCGCACAAATTGAGCAGCCAGCCACCGGCAATGCCTTCCTCACCATCAAAACCAGCCGTGAAGATGCGGATGCCTGCGTCGCAGCCATTCGTGAAGGCATCCCGGGCTTCAATGAGAAAAAAGAACAATCCTCTGACCTAGCAGAAGGCATCGCCACTGGCGAAGACTTCGTTGTCGAAGCTTCCCAGTCAGAAGTCAGCCCCACGCTCGGTGGTGAATTCCTCGAAAATGCCATTTGGGCCCTCAGCCTCGGCATCTTCTGTGTCTTGATCTACATCACACTTCGCTTTGAATTTTCCTTCGCTCTTGGTGCCTTCCTCGCCCTAGTGCACGATATTCTCATCACACTCGGCATCCTCGTCCTCTCAGGTCAGGAATTCTCCCTCATCCATGTGGGCGCCTTCCTCACAATCGCAGGTTACTCCATCAACGACACCATCGTCGTCTTTGACCGCCTCCGGGAAAACCTCAAGACCAAGCGTGGAGATGTCCGTGACATCATGAATGCCGCCATCAGCAGCACACTCTCACGAACCATTATCACCTCGGTAACCACTTTCGTCTCCGTACTCGTTCTCTACATCTACGGAGGTGCCGCACTCAAGGCATTCTCATTCACAATCATGATCGGTGTCGTCGTCGGTACCTATTCCTCGATCTTCATCGCTTCCCCGATCGTCTACATCTTCAGTAAAGCGCGCGGAATTAACCTCCGCCGTGAAGTTCTCGAATCGGAACTCGAATCAGAAATTAACCCAGCCGGCGTCTAAACCATTCGAACTTAACTTTTACAGCGTGGCCCCATCACATTGGCGCCACGCTTTTTTTATCTCTAGCCATTACTAACATGCCAAAATTCTTACTTCCACTCGTCCTAGGCATCGCCTTCCTAGGCGCAGGTATTTGGTCACTCCAACGAGAACTCAATGCACAAAATGCTCTTGGCTACGCTAAGTCATGGACACCCGTCAGTGGGGCCATATCCAAGCGCAACATCATAGAAGTCCCATCCAACCGACCTAAGGGCCACAAAAAAGCAAGTACCCCACAAGCCGTTGCATATCAAGTCACCCTCCATTACTCCTACCAAGTCGAAGGCAAAGAATACCTCGGCCGCCTCACCTCACCCACATCCTTCAGCTCAGAAGCCCAGGCGCAAGAAGCCTTCAACGGCTTACAAGCTAACGACACAATCAAACTTCGCGCCAACCCCCTACGACCCCATGAAAGTATACCCATCAATCTAACCAGCACACCACCATGGGTTTCCTATCTCATCAGCGCCACACTCATGCTCATCGGCCTCAGCCTCATTGCGCGCAATGCGAAACGCCTTAAACAAGGAAAGTAGCGCTATAAAATCCCCCAGTTTGTACCATGGTCGCCCCCTTTGCCCCCACGCTATGCTTGCCCCATGACAAATACTATTGAACCGACCACCCCCACTCCATCCAATCCCAATAAAGACGAAAGAACTTGGGCTATGGGCGCCCACCTCTCAACATTCCTAGGCTGGAGCTGCATCCCGTTCGCGAATATCATTGCCCCCCTCCTCATCTGGCAAATCAAAAAGGACAGCATGCCCTTCACTGCAGACCAAGCGAAAGAAGCACTCAATTTCCAGATCTCTCTCTTTCTCTATGCAGTCATCAGCGTCATCCTTTGCCTCCTCGTCATCGGATACCTCGGCTTACTTGCCATACTCGCACTCAATATTTTCTGTACCGTCATGGCTGCCATCAAATCTAACGAAGGCATTGCTTACAGATACCCATGCACTATCAGGTTCATAAAGTAAGGAATTACACACCCCCACTTCGCTTGCGTTTGACATAGCACGGATCCCGCACATGATCCTTGCATGCAATTTGACACCATCATCACCCGTCGCGGTACTGGATCTATCAAATGGGACCGACGCCCAGAGCTCGACCCCTTTTGGGTCGCCGACATGGATTTTGCCTCTCCTGATTGCATCCTAGATGCCATCCAACAGCGCCTCTCACACGGAGTCCTCGGCTACGCTCAAGCCCACGATGGTATCAATGAAGCAGTTATTGGCTACCTGAATGACCGCCATGGAGCCACTATCGCAGAATCCTCCATAGTCCACTTAGGTGGCCTCGTTCCCGCATTGTCACTTTCGGCGCGTGGTTTCACCCATCCTGGTGATGCACTCATGACCTGCACCCCCGTATACTATCCCTTCTTGCACGTCGGTAAGGATGCCAATATCGAGACCATCGCTATCCCACACGTTTTTGTTGATGGTAAGTGGACCTTCGATTGGGACGCCATGGAAAACCAGGTCACCCCAAAAACCAAAGTCTTCATCCTCTGTAACCCACAAAACCCGCTCGGTCGCAATTTCTCGAAAGAAGAAGTTATCAAGGTCGCCGAGTTCTGTGCACGCCACGACCTCGTCCTCGTCTCAGATGAAATCCACTGCGACCTCGTATTCAACGAAGACGACCAACCCTTCTTCTCGGCCCTCCACCTCGCAGAACACCTACGCCAGAAACTCATCGTACTCCAAGCACCCAGTAAAACATACAACATCGCTGGAATGGGCTACGCGTTCGCAGTCATCGAGAACCCTGAAACCCGCAAAACATTCTGCGACACACGTGGCCACACACTCTCAGAGATTAACTGCCTCGCGTTCTACTCCGCTGAAGCAGCCTATAAACACGGTGAACCATGGCGCCAAGAACTCCTCAGCTACCTGAGAAAAAACCGCGACACGGTCACCGACTTCGTACGCAATGAGCTCACCGATTGCTACATCCCTGACATCGAAGCCACCTATCTCGCTCTCATCGACACCCGCGCTGCTGGGATTAAACACCCAGCCCAAGTCATCGAAAACCATGCCCAAGTCTGGGTCAATGATGGTACCGCCTTTGGGGCTCCAGGCCACTTCCGATTTAACTACGGTTGCCCACACTCCCGAATTCTTGAAGGGCTCGATAAAATCAAAATCGCCCTCACCCAATATAAAGGCTAACAAGACGTGTGATTGAAGCAGTTGGCGTGGTGCCAACCAACACTGGCCGATTGACAGACACCTCAGAGCTTTGATAGTTCTAGTATGCCAATCGGCACTCCCTTTCCTACACATGCAAAAATCACTGATAGCTCTTGCCGTAAGCCTCTCCCTCCTCAGCTTACACCAAGCCCACGGCGCGAACCCACGAGGTGCCAGTGCCATCAATGATATCCCTTACGGTATCGAAGCCGTTACCCAGTACCGCACTGAGTATAACTACCGAGGCTTCATCCTCGCTCAAGACGCCCTCGACTTCCAGCTTGGCAGCCAACTTGCCTTCAATAATACCACCTACCTCAATGCTGCTGCCTGGTACGGCGCGGAAGTCGGTGACGGCGACTTCACTGAAGCAGGCTTTCTGGCGGACCTACGCAAGGACTTTGACCTGCTCACTCTCTCACTCTCTGGCACCTACCGATCCTACTCCAACACCTTCTTTGAAAGTGGTACCAATATAGAAGCTGCCGCCATCTACCACTTCACACGCGAATTCGACATCGCGGGGCGCGTTGCCTATGACACTGGAGCTGAAGGCTGGTACAGCAACCTTGCTGCACACTACTACTTCCGCCTCAACGATGATTCCTACATCAACCTTAATGGTGGTGTTAGCTTCGTCGATAAGTACTACCTTCGTAGCGGCTTCAATGACTTCTTCGCTAAAGTCAGCTACACCTATAACATCAACCAAATGGTTTCTATCAGCCCCTATGTCGGCACCTCCATTCTCCTAGACAATAAAGACCTCGGCCGAGATAGCCTCCACGGGGGCATTTATTTTGCCGTAAGCTTCTAATTCACCCATGCTACGCAACATCATCACTGTCGTTCTCTGTATCGCTTCCTACTTTGGGGCGATCTTCTTGCTTGAATCGAGACACCCAGAGGTCAAGCAACTCAGCAGCAGAACGGAAGTGATCGGCACCAAACTCCACGCCAGTGGTTTGCCCGACCAACTCCTAGGCACCTTTAACATCCAGCACGAACTCTCCCGCAAATGGCTCAATAGCCAACAAGACCTGGACGACGAAACGAAGGGCTACTTCGCCTCGCTTCAAGCCAGCCAATCTCAATTCACCTTCGATGGCCAGAGCATCTGGTTCGTAGACCATATCGCTAACATCCCCGTCAAAGTGCTCAAGCAAGAAAACTATATGCTTGAGCTCGAAATGCTCGAGTCTAGTGCCGAACACAAAGGATCCCTCACATTCTTCCTCCAGTGGGACGACCAAGGCAATGTCTGGTACTCAAATTACAGCCACCTTCAAGGCGGAGAGAAGAAAATCTACCGAGCGTGCTATCGCAAGTCCGTCCCTGTCGAATAGCCGCTCACCTGTAGCTCAACCTGAGCACCTCACATACCTCTTCCCATTCATTCCCCAGGGGATAAGTCGCTGAGCCATTTCTCAAGTAGCCCTGTGCTATTATACCTCAGCCTCTAACCACTTGCCGCGTACGTGTACGCCCACAAAAACGACTGCCTGCACAATCAAGTCTAGCATCATGATCCACCAAACCTTAGTCAAGGTCATGGACTCACCAAAATACTGGAACGCTCCATAGAGAAGGCCCACTCGAAATAAGGCCATAATTCCAAAGGAAAAGACCATCACAATTACAGTCGCACCAGCTCCCCGCATCGACATCTTCATGACCATGGCGGTCGCAAAAAATGGCTGAACCCAGCCAACATAGCGAATCACCTCAATCGCCATCGCAGCCTGCGGTCCACCATCCGAACTCATCACCGCCACCAACTGAGGCGCAAAGATCACCAAACCGATCCCGATCACCCCCATCACAACCATTGCCACGTACCAACACATGCGTACTGCGTGCACCGCTCCCTCCTTCGATTGTGCTCCCAAATACTGCCCCGCCAAAGTCGATGCCGCCATCCCCAGCGCAAAGCCTGGCATGAAACTAATCGATTCAATCTGCACGACCATCCCGTGCGCTCCAATCGCGTCCGAGGAAGACAAGCGGTTGGCTACCATCCACACACCAAATGCATGAATCGACCACATGCCAATAATCTCAACTAACTGAGGTAAACCAACCCTGACAATGCGCTGGCCCACCGCCCAATCCCAACTCAGATACGAAGTCCTCAATGCCACGACTGGCTGAGACTTCGAATGGGGCAATAAGGTCCAGATGATCAAAACAGCACCTACAGCCCACCCGCCAAATGTCCCCCACGCCAGCCCTGCTATCCCCATCTCGTCAGGCGGCATCAAGCCGTTCATAAACCAGATGCTGAGCACCACATTCACCACATTGACGACCGTCATGGCGACAAAAGGCGTCTTCGTATCCCCACCCGCACGCAAACAAGCATTCGCCACAAAAAGCACCCCACTCAGAGGCGCCGAATAAGAAATAATCCTCAAATACTGAATGGCGTATTCCGCAGACAGCCCCTCCAGACCAAAAAAACGAGTCAACACCGGAGCCACACTCCATATCAAGACCCCAGACAATACCCCACTAATCACCCCAAGAATCAACGACTGGGCTGTCCCTTTCTCAGTAAGTTCTTCATCGTGAGCCCCAAAAGCTCGAGAAACCAATGCCTGCGCCCCCGTCGCTATCGCCCCCTGCAAAATCATCATCAGCCACGCAACATACATCGCCAACCCCATTGCGTTAAATACATGGTTCTGCAACGAATCCGCAATCGTCTGACCAGCGATGATCCGATCAGCAAAACTCACCATCGTCCCCATCACATTTTGCAAAAAGGGCCACAGTGCTAAGGTCAGAATCTGCTTCGGTAATGACAAGCCTGCGAGCATCCCACCCAATTCAACCGGAGCCTCACGCCCCGATGGTGGTTCTATTTGATTCGCAGTATTACTCATAATGAATGCAGCCCCAACAGGTCAGCTCCAAAGCTTTACTCCCATATGCCGACAATTCAAACCGATAGCTGAAAAGAATTTGCGAAATCACACTTTCCCACACACCATTCTCGCACTAACTTGCACCCAGATTATGCTGACACCCAAGAATGCTGTCCCTGAGGAAAAACTCACCAACAACCTCCTCGTCTCTGACCCCGCCCTCCGCGATGGGTGCTTTGATAAAAGTGTCGTCTTCATGATCGAACACCACCAGGACGAAGGCTCACTCGGCGTCATCCTCAACCACCCCACCGGAAAAACCGTAAAGGACCTGATCTCCTCCGATGCCTTTTCCAAACTCGCAAACCTCCCCGTCTACCACGGTGGACCAGTTGCCAGCGACCAACTCCACTTTATTTGCTTCAGCGCACACAAATCCGGCATCCGCTGCCAATACCCACTCAGCGCTGAAATGGCCACCAATGCCATCAGCAAAAGTGGCAAACTCGTCCGCGCATTCGTCGGCCACTCCAGCTGGGCTGAAGGACAACTCCATGAAGAACTAGAGAAACATGCCTGGTTCACCGCCTTTTCCTCTATGCTCACACTCTCATCAAGTGATGATGAAAACCTCTGGGCCGCCACACTTCGGGAACTATCCCCCTTCCATCACATTATCTCGCTCACCCCTGATAACCCATTTCTAAACTAATATGAGAGCCGTCATCCAGCGCGTCAGCTCAGCCTCCGTCACAGTAGAAGGCAACATCATCGGAGAAATCTCCCAAGGTTTCCTCATCCTGCTCGGGGTCGAAACCGATGACACCCAAGAAGACATCGATTGGCTCACAGGCAAAATTGCGCGCTTACGGATCTTCTCCGATGAAAATGGCCTCATGAACCGCTCCATCACAGATATCAATGGGGCTGCTCTCGTCGTTTCCCAATTCACTCTCCACGCCAATACCAAAAAAGGGAACCGCCCTTCCTACATCCGCGCTGCCCGCCCAGAACAAGCGCAACCCATGTACCAACAATTCATGCTACAACTCGGTGACCTCATCAAGCAACCCTGCCAATCAGGTCAGTTTGGCGCAGAAATGCAGGTCGCTCTCGTCAACGACGGCCCCGTCACCATCCTCATAGACAGCAAGAACCGCGAATAACCATACCTCATGCTCACGAACAACCCAATCGCCATCCAATTCCAAATCCCCGCCAGCGACCACCTCGGAAAAAATGCCGTCGAAGGAAAAGTTCGCTTCCTCGCCGACTCCATCGAACTCGATTGGCGCCTCAAAGGAAACGTCTTCCGCGGCGGCCAACAAGATGTCGAACAAATCACCCTCAACTACGGAGATATCGAACACGTCGAACTCAAAAAACGCTGGTGGAAACTCCGAAGCATCATCCTTCGCATCTCCAACCCAGCCCTCGTCGAACAAATCCCTGGTGTCGAAATGGGTAAAATGACCCTCGAAATCGATGAGCGCTCGCGCGAAGAAGCAAAAAAACTTGAGTCACTCATCGACTTCAAACGCTCAATCTTCCTCGTCGATGAACAAACCCGGCGGCTCGACGCACTCAGCCAAGAACTCTAGTGTGGTGAGAATCTCATTCCCTCCCATGCATAGACACAAAAAAACTCCGGAGTCTCATTCCGGAGTCCTGCTCTCTAACACTGATTCACTCCCAGTTTAGGCTGACTTCTTGAGCTTGCGCCTGTACGCTGCAGGCGTAACCCCCATCTTCTTTTTGAAGACCCGAGTGAAATGTGCCTGGTCTGAAAAACCACTCTCAGATGCCACATCCGCCAGAGACAAGTCGTCCTTAGGCATCAAAGTCAACGCTTTCTCCAAGCGCATCGTTGTCAAATACTTGTGCGGCGAGTGACCCGTCGTCTTCTTAAAACTGCGGGCAAAGTGAAATGTCGACATATTCGACTCTGACGCTAGATCCTCTACATAGATTGGAGAATGCAATTTCCCCCACATGTAGTCGGTCAAGCGCTTCAGCAATGGCTTGCTGAGCTCTGTACCTTTGGGGGACTTTGATTCCTTCATATGCTTGTTCTCTGGGTTCTTAGTGCTTCATTTCATGCAACCCGTCGCTATACAAGCATGGATTTCATGAGATTGAACAGTAGGATAGAGTATGAATTCGGACTCGGCCAGAAATAAATTTCAACAGTCGTATTATTTTTACCCACACCTAATCAATTGAAGCTCAACCACCCTATAAACTTGAAGGGTTTTCTAGCAATTCTGCTACCCTGTTAAGAACTCGGCCCGCGTCACCACCATCAATCACCCGGTGATCAAATGTCAAATTGAGCTCAGCCTCCACCACTGGAATGAATGCTCCGACCTCATCTGACCATACAGGCTTCTTCACACCAGCACTAATTCCTAGGATCAAAGTCTCATTCGGCAAAGGAATAGGCGTCCCCCAGGTCAGCCCAAAGGTTCCAAAATTCGTCACCGTGGCAATGCCTCCACGAGTATGCTCCTCAGTCAACTTACGAGCCCGCGCTAACTCTACCAACTTCGCATAGTCATTAGTCAAATCACGCACAGTCTTCGTATCAACATCGCGAACCACAGGCACCATCACTCCATCATCCACCTGTACCGCCAGACCAATATCAAATGCCCTCGGATGCACAATCTTACCACCAATCAAATACCCAGCCGCTTCAGGATACTCAGCTAAAGCCAATGCAAATGCCCTCAACACATACAAGGTCAGGCCTGGCTTGGGCTGCTGCGCCGAACGATGCGCTAACAACTTATCCATCACTATCGGACGCCCCACTGATGCCAATGGCCGCGTCCACGACCTACGCATCGCATCAGCCACAGCCAAGCGCATCGGCGATGCCGAAGAAGACGGCCAAGAGCTGATATAATCCAGAAATTTTTCTAAGTCCTCTACCGTCACACGACCACCCGCCCCACTGCCATTGACTGCAGAGATATCTGCTGCCTGTAGACCCAGCTCGTTCATCCGTGCACGCATCCGCGGAGAGATGTAATGAGCCCCCTTCTTCCCCATGGGCACAGGCAAGCCCTGAACATTGGGCTCGACCGCTTTCGGCTCAAAATAACCACCGCCCTCAGTCTTAAAATGCAGGTTGGCCTCTTCCGCCTCCTCGGCGGTTCCCTCAGCCCCTTGAGCTTCTTCCACAGTGCTCACACCGGTGCGCGCAATCTCCTCTTCGGTGACATCAATCACTCCCAACACACTCCCCACTGCATAGCTCTCTCCCTCCTCAGCACACAGCTCCTTGATCACACCTCCACAGAGTGTCGGCACACTCATTGTCGCCTTGTTTGTCTCCACCTCGATCAAATCTTCATCAGCACTCACTACGTCACCCACTCTAACATTGAACTTCACAATGGTGGCTTCCGCAATTGACTCGCCCAGTTGAGGCATAACTATTGGTACTTCAGGCATAGCTAAATTCGTTCTTTAATAAGCAAGGAGGTTTCGTAACGCGGCACAAATCGACTCAGGCGTCGGACGGTGCATCGCCCATAACTTAGGGTGGTAGGGCACTGGTGTGTCCTTGGCATTCAGGCGCATCGGAGGCGCATCCAACAAATGAAACCCGTCCGCACACACGCGACTCACCACTTCAGCGGTAACCCCTCCCCATGGAAAGGCCTCACCAAGCGCGAGCAAACGCCCTGTGCGCGCTACCGATGCCACCACCGTGTCGGTGTCTAATGGCTTCACAGATCGTAAATCGACCACTTCAATCTCCCAACCACCTTCTTGGTATAACATGTCAGCCGCTCGAACGGCTTCATGTACCATCGCACTGTATGTCACCACAGTAGCATGCTTCCCACTACGCGTGATACGCGCCTTGCCAATAGGCAAATCATCCCCCTCGTAGTTCTCGCTCTTTAACCAGCGGTACAGAAATTTATGCTCACAGTAAATCACTGGATCATCCAAATCCACCGCCTGCAGTAACATCGAATAAGCATCTGCAACAGTCGCCGGAGTCACGACCACCGTTCCTGGATAGTGCGCATAGATGCTCTCCATGCTCTGACTGTGAAATGGTCCAGATCCAGGTGTCCCTCCTGACGGCATCCGTACCACCAATGGCACTGGCACTCCCGTACGGTAATAATGCGTCGCCGCCTGATTGACAATCTGGTTGAAAGCAACCGATGAAAAGTCAGCAAATTGCATCTCAACAATCGGCCGCATCCCCTCAATCGCAGCCCCCACTGCCATACCAATCATGGCATCCTCACTAATGGGTGAGTCAATCACACGATCTGGCCACTGCTCTTGCAGCCCCTTTGTCGCCTTAAATGCACCACCAAACTTACCAATGTCCTGTCCGTAGAGGAAAACCTTGGGGTTGTCTGCTAGCGCCTTTTCTTGCGCATCTCGAATCGCGTCAATATATGTAACAGCCATGCTCTACTCTATATAACTCTCTACTGGAGCCCTCCTAAACTAGGACTCGAAATCGCTGTCCATTCTTCCTGATACGGGTTCGGCCCATCTTCTCGTTGCGCCGTCGCCACCGCTGACTGGGCTTCCTCATTGATCTCCTCCAACCACTGCCCGTATTCCTCCTCACTCAACCAACCTCTCTCTATCAACTGGGCTTTGCCCACTTCAATACAGTCGCGCCCGTAGCGCCCGTCCCTCACCTCCTGCGGCACATAGGAACCATCATCGTGCTCACCATGACCTGTGAGTCGCAACAATTTTGCCACCACCAATTGAGGCCCCCCTCCAGCCCGTGCTGCAGCTACGGCATTGCCAATCACCTCTGCACAAGCAAACAAATCCGTCCCATCTACTGAGTGACCTGCTACTCCATACCCCTGAGCCCGATCCACTAGGTCGTCACAAGCATATTGCTTCTCCGTCGGCGTCGAATACGCAAACTGATTGTCCGCAACTACCACAACCATCGGTAAACGCTCAACCGCTACAAAATTTAACCCCTCGTGAAATGCTCCAGTCGAGGTCGCCCCATCACCAATACAGGTCGCTCCAACACAACCATCTAACTCCCCCTTCAGCCTTTTCGCTAACAATGCGCCACCCACTTGTGCTACTGCTGCCCCCAAATGGCTGATCATCGCCAAGAGCCCATCCGCTGGCCTCCCACGGTGAATGTTTCCATCTCTCCCCCGCATCGGCCCTTTCGCTGATCCCAAATACGTACGCGTCGTGTCAAGTGGGTCCTCCCCAAATGCCATCCGACCAGCTTGGTCGCGAATCAAAGGTGCAAAAACATCTTTGCCCCACTCCAATGATGTGCCTAACGCAGCCGACACAGCCTCCTGCCCCTTGCCCAAATAGACTCCCCCCACTATCTTTCCCGCCTTGTACAAGTTACTCAACTTCGTCTCAATCACCCGCCCCCTCAACATAGAGCGATAGATTTCACGTGTGAAATCTTTGTCAGGTGTTGATGCTGCCGTGCTGCTCTCTTGCTCCGTCACATCGGGAGTCTATAAACACGAGACTTGATCTAGCAACAGGTTTCTGAACTTCCCAATTTTTTTCTTAAGAAATGCTAATTGTTTGAAGCCAAGCCCCCTTTAGCCTCTGTCATTACCATCACCTCCACCCGCCCCACACCCACCTTGACGAAATAGACTAGTTTTTAACAAGTGCGACTTTTTGATTGTCGATTTTGTTAATTCCGACCATAACCCCGACACTTCGTTCTAGCACATCTAGAGACCCCACTAAAATTTTACCCAGAATCAATTATATCTTATGAAACCAACACTCCTCGTTCTCGCTGCTGGTATGGGCAGCCGCTATGGTGGCCTCAAGCAAATGGACCCAATGGGACCGAATGGTGAAACTGTTCTCGACTACTCAGTCTACGACGCCATCCGTGCAGGCTTCGGCCGCGTCGTTTTCATCATCCGTGAAGACTTCGCTAGCGAATTCAAGGAACAAATTGGTAGCAAGTTCGCAGATAAGATCGAAGTCGACTACGCCTACCAAGACCTTAACGACCTCCCAGAAGGCTTCACCCTTCCAGAGGGCCGCACTAAACCATGGGGTACCACACACGCCATCCTCGCCGCGCGTAACATCATGCCCACTCCATTCGCCGTCATCAATGCAGACGACTTCTACGGCAGTGATTCCTTCAAACAAATCACTTCCTACTTCGATGAAACTGCCAAGTCCACCGACGGTGTCGACCATTACTGCATGGTTGGGTACAAACTCGAAAATACCCTCTCCGACCACGGTAACGTCAACCGTGGCATCTGCACCGACGTCGACGGCTTCCTCAGCAATGTCGAAGAACACCTTGATATCGAAGTTGAAGCCGATGGTATCTGCCGCGGTGAAAACCTTTCCGGTGAGCGCGTCGAACTCTCAGTCAACTCTATCGCTTCCATGAACTTCTGGGGCTTCCCACCAAGCCTCATGAAAGACCTCGAAACACACTTCATCGAGTTCCTTAAAGAGCGTGGCACCGAAATGAAATCTGAGTGCTACATCCCTACTGTAGTCGACGAAATGCTCAAGTCTGGCAAAGCGGACTGCAATATCCTTGAAACTTCCAGCTCCTGGTTCGGTGTCACCTACCCACAAGATAAAGACATGTGCGTAGCAAGCATCACCAAGCTCGTTGAAGACGGTGAATACCCAGCTGACCTCTGGGGCTAAACCGCATATCCCTTCCCTAAGGCGGTCTTCAATGAGACCGCCTTTTTTCATGTTCCTTTAGCAAATCCAACACACATAACTAATATGGCTGCACCTACAGAAAATAAGCACGATCTCACCCACGTCGCATCGCTCTTCGATATGAGAGCCGACCTCGTTCACGGCCACCCATACGGCTCAGGACATATCAACGATACCTACTGCGCCTACTACGACCAAGCTGGCCAGCGTATCCGATACATCCACCAACGCCTCGCTGAGAATGTCTTCAAAGAACCAGTCAAGTTGATGGAAAACGTCGGCCGCGTCACCGACCACGCCTTCAATAAACTCGTAGAAGAAGGGAACCCTGAAGCACACCGCCGCACCCTCACTTGTATCAAGTCTACTGAAGGCAAACCCTATGCTGTCGATAAAGACGGCTCAGTGTGGCGTACCTACCCGTTCATCGAACGCGCACGCACCTACGACACCATCACCAGCACTGACCAATGTGTCGCTGCTGCGAAAGCATTCGGCGAATTCCAAAAGTTGGGTGCTGACCTCGGTGGTGAGCCACTCTTCGAAACAATCCCTAATTTCCACAATACAAAGGTGCGCTTCCAAACGCTGATCGAAGCCATCGAGAAAGATGAACACAACCGTGCCAAAGACGTCGCCAAAGAAATCGAATGGTTCATGGCTCGCGTCGACGAAGGCAGCAAAGTGGTCGACATGCTCGAAGCGGGTGAAATCCCAGTGCGTGTCACCCACAACGACACCAAACTCAACAACGTCATGCTCGACGACGTCACTGGTGAAGGCATCTGCGTGATCGACCTCGACACCACAATGAATGGCTCCGCTGTCTACGACTTTGGTGACATGGTTCGCACAGCCACTTCACCAGCTGCCGAAGATGAAAAAGACGTCTCCAAGGTCACCATGCGCATGCACATGTTCGACGCTCTAGTGAAAGGCTACCTCTCCAGCGCCAATGCCTTCCTCACCGACAAAGAACGTGAACTCCTTCCATTCGCAGGGAAACTCCTCACGCTCGAATGTGGTACTCGCTTCCTTGCCGACTACCTCATGGGCGATGTCTACTTCAAAATCCACCGCGACGGCCATAACATCGACCGCACCCGTACACAAATCGCTCTCGTCGAATCCATCGACCAACAAATGGGCGAAATGGAAGCTCTCGTACAAAAGTACTCAGTCTAACTAATCACCCCATTCTTCCAATTATGAAAATTCTCGTCACTGGCGGCGCCGGCTTCATCGGCTCCCACATCGTCGAACATTTCCAAGGGAAAGCTGAGGAAATCCGCGTGCTCGATAACCTCCGCACAGGCTACAAACACAACCTCGACGGACTCGATTGCACCTTCATCGAAGGGTCTATCACCGACCGCGAACTCGTGAAAAAAGCCGTCGAAGGCGTCGATTATATCTTCCACATGGCTGCCATGGTCTCCGTTCCTGAATCCATGAGCAAAATCAGCGAATGTGTGGAAATCAATGTCAACGGCTTACTCAACGTCCTTGAAGAAGCATCCGATGCAGGCGTCAAAAAACTCGTCTTTGCCTCTTCTGCCGCAAACTACGGCGATAACCCGACGGTCCCGAAGCTCGAGACCATGTACCCAGAGCCAAAGAGCCCCTACGCAATCACCAAGCTCGATGGGGAGTACTACCTCGAGATGTTCCGCACACTCGGCAAACTTGAGACCACTTCTATCCGTTTCTTCAATGTCTTCGGCCCACGCCAAGACCCACAAGGAGCCTACGCCGCTGCAGTGCCCATCTTCATTGAAAAGGCAGTCAAAGGTGAGGACATCACAGTCCACGGCGACGGCGAACAAACCCGTGACTTTATCTATGTGAAAGATATCGTCGGCGCTCTTGTCTTTGCTGCTACTACCGAAGGCGTGCACGGTACCTTCAATGCTGGCTACGGTGGCCAAATCACCATCAACGACCTCGCAAATAATATCCTCGATACCGCAGCGACTGAGTCCAAGCTCATCCACGGCCCTGAGCGTGCAGGCGATGTGAAACACTCGCGTGCGTCTTCAGAAAAACTCCGTGCCGCGGGCTGGAAACCTCAGCACACCCTCGAAGAAGGCCTCGCCGCCACCTTCGAATTCTTTAAGGAAAAAGTCGGCGCCTAAGCCACTGAACACACTCTACACCAAAAGGGTTCATGGAGTCACTCCATGAGCCCTTTTTTCTTTCCCCCTCCGCTCATCGCCCCCTCTCCTCGATACACTGGTTCGAAAAAAAACTCCTCGACCTAGCCCTCCTCCCCAGCAAATAAAATATTGAGAAGCGACTGACTATTTAAATGTTACAAACTATCACAAAAATCGATAGTTTGACGTAACTCCTCCCTCTCGCCTACTATCTACGACCAGATTCCCCCAGACCAACTAGAGGAAGTTCGTATTGCTCCTGTCGTATAAAATCCTAGGACTGATTCGCCTTTCTAAACCTGCCCCCCTACAAAATCCATAGCACGATCTACGCGGAATCCATCACTTTTCTGAGACGCAACGGGGGGAAAACATTGAGCAATACATGCCTCAATGCAGCTTACCTCCTCAGCGCCCTGGTACTATGCTCTCTACTTCTAGGCTACACAACACGTGCTGCCGAGTGGAATGGCGGTGAAGATTGGGACCTCTTTGATTGCCCAGAACGCAGAGCCATGTGGGTTTGGAGCCCAGTCTCGATGACGGGTACAAAAACTGAAAACCGCTCGTGGGATCCCACACCATCCACCCCACGCAATGCCCAAGACCGCTTCTTTGAAAACTATAAAGGCTCACAAGACCTCTTGTTTGATTTCTGCCAAAATAAGTCAATTCGCGTGCTCTATTTCTTCAATGGCGTTTGGGAGTGGGATCAAACTGACTTTGACGCCACCACACCACGTATCCCCAATGAAACCGCATTCGCAAGCTTCGTCGCCGAAGCCAAGCGTCGAGGTATCCAAGTCTGGCTCATGACCTACCTCTGGGACGACCCGAATGATGCGCGCATGACGCAATCAAGTAACAAACAGGCTATCAAGCGCATGGCTCAGGCAGTGCACAACTTCAACCTAAGCTACCCAGATAGCCCGCTCGCTGGTTTGCACCTCGACCAAGAACCGGGCGACACGACAGTCTATGACGACCTACTCGACACCATGAAAATCGCCCAGGACTGGATCGATTCCAACGCCACCGGCCTTCTCATTTCCCAAGCACTTCGACCGAAATGGAGAAACCAAAATATCACTTGGAATGGTTCTACCAAACCCATGAACGAGCACATTATGGAAATCATCGATCACGGTGCCTATATGTCATACAACGATGACCTCTCAGTTGTTCATCAATGGCTCCCCCCCATCATCAACCATGCCAATGCGCATGGCAAAAAAATTGCTTCCGGCTTCGAAGTCACCGACTACAAAGGAATGTGGCCCAATTCCGACGAAGAAACTTGGTGGGAAGAAATTCGCAACGAACCACTTGCCACACGCTTCAAAGTCGATCCATCTGGCCCCGTCACTTTTGAAGACGCCATGCACGACGTCGTCGCCAACTACGCAGCACAACCAGGATACGACCGCCAAGTCATCCATAGCTATGCCGACTACTTCGAACATTGGTTTGGCCAGAGACCGCGTGATTACATCCTCAGTCTTCCAAATGAAACCTACGACTCCGAAAACGAAAACCCCGCTAAAGTGGACCTGTTTGCAGACACGCGAGAGCTCGTAGGGATAACGCCAAACTCTGAAGAACACGCCCAAACTAGCACCTTCGCTCTCACCGTTATCGACGGCTCAGGCTCCGCCACCTTAGAACATGGGCAAGTAGCACACATTATCGCCAACACAGCTCCCGCTGGCTACCATTTCGCCTACTGGAGCAGCTCCGCTGGAGGCAGCTTTGCCAACGCTCAGGCCACAAACACCCAATTCACGATGCCTAACAATGCCACAGAGGTGACCGCAAACTATCAACTCAATGATTACGACGGCAACTCCCTCAATGATGCTTGGGAACGCACACATTTCGACAACGCTGGTAGTACTTCCCCCAACGCCGACGAAGATGGTGATGGCTTCTCCAATTTTGAAGAAATGGTCTTCGGACTCGACCCTAACCAAAAAGACCCAGCACATGCAGCGACCCACCTCCAAGTCGTACAAGTCGAGGGTACGACAATGCTCCAATTCTCTTTCCGTCGTCCGCTCAACCACGGCTCTCTAGATGTAAGTTACCACCTAGAAAGCTGCTCTCAACTCTGTGATGAGAATTGGACAGTCAACACAACTCCACCCTCATTCAGTGACGACGGTACCATCCAGTGGGTCAGCTACTTACTCCCGATAGAACTACAGCAATCGTTCTTCCGCTGCACAGTAACTAGCAACCCCTGAGTGAAGACACTCCTCCGAAGCTCACCCTTATCCTGTGAATGACAATGGAAGAGTGCGCCTCCAACGTCCAGGACTCACAGTATATTCTTTTTGAAAGGCAACACTGAACGCCCTTACAGAGGCATAGCCAACCGCATGAGCCACACCTTCCACCGTCATATTCGTCTCCTTAAGTAATTGAGCCCCCCGTTGCAACTTCCCCCTCCTCAGAGCTACCGACGGCAATTCCCCATGAACATCAAAATAACGTCTCTCCAAAGTACTCCTCGAGACTCCTGCTGCTCTCGCCAAATCCTCAACACTGAGCTCTTCCTGAGAGCCTTGCTCCACCAGACGTGCCACCTTCTCCATCAACTCTCCCACATCCTCTTTCCCATGTACCGTCGAAGCCCTCAGGACCACACGACCAGGCTTCAACCGCACCCTTTGCCCATCAGTCAAACCACGATCAATGAGATCAATAGCACTCTGGGCCATCCTAAACCAAGGCATTGCAACCGAGCTCACCCCCATGGGTGCAAAGCGCACCTGTAGCGTGTCACCCCTCCCTAGCACCCCAACAGCCCCAGGAACATCGATGCCCAGCCTCTGGCACAACTCTACCACTAACAACGCTCTCCCATCGTGGAAGGTGTAATAAAGCGTTCTCTTCTCTTCGCTACCCAGCTGTTTCATGAACTCAGGGTGCGCTTCCACCCACCTGTCAGTTGAAACCTCAAAAGGTTTTTCCTCCACCCCCAGTGCATCAAAATCACACCCCGCCTCAGTACAAGCCTCCAAGAACGATTCTAACACAGGCTCTGAAGACTCCCGCAAAGAGGTCGTGTAGAGAAACACCACCTTCTCGAAGCCCCCATAGCAGGCGTGACGTACCACCTCATCGGCCAATGCTCTATCAGATAAAGCCACCGAGTGAATAGACGCGTGAGCCTCCGATGCCAAATTGACCACTGGCACCCCTCTATTCAAGAGCGGCCCTACGACCTCCTCGCTCAGGGGACAGGCAATCACTACCCCCTCAAATGCTAGTGACTCAATCTCAGGAAATGGATCATCATGCGCACTGAATGGGATGCTCACCATCGAATAACGACGCCCAATATCCGGTAACTCAATCAAGGCATCCAAAAACCGGTAAGGCATCTCGTACCGCGATGACAATAAACATAAAATGACAGGTAATTCCCTCTTCATGCGCTAATACTCGTAACATTCAGCTAAAATTCATCAATCTGTTTTTTTTGCCACCAGCCCACAGTATCACACTCCCAATATGATGAAACTATTGCCACTTCTCACGCTTCTCCCACTCAGTCTACAAGCCAAAGAAATCACACTCAATTGGTCGGACTCCGTCGAACAACAATGGATCGGCAGACATTTCTGGCAAAACTCCTACCGTGACTGGGCTCAGAAAAATGGCCGTATCGAAGTCGTTCAGCCCGGAGGCAATCGCTCCGCCGTAGTCACCAGCCATGCCATCGACGCCAGCCAAACATTCAAGCTAAGCACCAAACTAGGCATCCTCCAAAAACCATCGGCGAACAAGACCGGCTGGGGGGGCTTCAAGCTAGGTCTCAGAGGCCAGTGGACGCACGCCAAAACATGGGAAAACCAAGCGATGACCTGCCGAGGCACAGCCGCCGGCATCACAGCTGATGGCAGGCTCTTCATCGATCAAATCAAGGACAATGCCCCTCAATTAACCACCCAAGACCTTGTCACCCTCACCCTCGAAGCTATTCCATCAGGCGCAGACCTCACACTCGTCCTCACCGCAAAAACAGCCACTCAAGAACACTCTATCACGACCAAAGTCCCCCAACAGCAAATCACCGGGATGTTTGCGCTCACCTCACACAACGGCTCCCTCAAAAACAACAAATTCGACGACAATAAAGGCAACAAAAATGGCCAACTCGCCCATTGGTTTGATGAACTAACAATGAATGGCAATGCCATTACTGCCACCCCAGAACGCCAATTTGGCCCCATTGCGTTCAACCAATTTCTCACCTCATCCGACACACTGCGGATGAATGTCCAACTCCCACCTCTCGATATCAAATATACAGATGCCATCAACTTAGAGGTCCAACAAGATGGCGCGTGGCGCAAAATAGCCGCGGCCACTTACCACCAACCCTCCAGCACAGCACTCTTCACCGTGCCCGACTGGGACACGTCTACCACCACCCCATACCGGGTCACTTGGCTGGGTACCGGCTTCGATGGGAAAACCTACACCCACCATTACCCTGGAACCATCATGGCCGAGCCTAAACAATCCAACGTCACGCTCGGCTCATTCAACTGCATGTTCTGGACGGGCTTCCCCTATGCAGACTCGGTCTCTAACATGAAAAAAAGTAAGCCTCATATTCTCGCCTTCACAGGCGACCAACTCTACGAGGGCGCTGGAGGTTATGGCTGCATCTTTGGCCCTTATGAGGACGCCCGTCTCAACTACTTTCAACACTGGTTTCTCCATGGTCTCGCCTTCCGTGACCTCCTCGCCAACACCGCTAGCATGACCATCAACGACGACCATGATGTCTTTCACGGTAACATCTGGGGAGAAGCTGGCAAAGCCGCCGACATGACACAGTCAGGTGCAGCAAACCAACAAGACTCAGGTGGCTATAAAATGTACCCCCAATTCGTCAATCTCGTCCAGAAATCCCAATGCGGCCACCTCCCCCCATCACCCGACCAAGCCCCCGTAAAACAAGCCATCGAAACCTACTACACGGATGTCCGCTACGCGGGTGTCTCATTCGCCGTCCTCGAAGATCGCAAATGGAAATCCGCCCCAAAGAACATCCACCACAACCAAGAAGTCTATAACGGCTTCTTCAAAGACCCCGACTACGCAAGCAATGCCAGCCAAATCCGCAAAGATAGTGCCCACGCTGAACTCCTCGGTAAACGCCAAGAACAATTCCTCGAAACTTGGGCCGCCGATTGGTCCGATCAAACTTGGATGAAATGTGTCGTAAGCCAAACCGCCTTCACCACCGCTGCCACCAATGGACTCAATATCAAACACCCATGGGACCGCTACGATGACAAAAATTTCCCAGAAGCTGGTGCGTGGCCAAAGAACGCTCAAATCCCTTCCCACGATATGGACGCCAATGGCTGGCCAGCTGTGGCCCGCGATCGTGCCGTACACATTATGCGCAAAGCATTCGCTCCCCATGTCACAGGTGACCAACACCTCGGTTCAATGATCCGCTACGGAATTGAAGAACACGACTCTGGCAGTGTGGCCTTCTGTGTCCCCGCTGCCGCCACCGGCTGGTCCCGCCTCTGGATGCCCAAAAAACCAGGCATTCTAGACGAGACCTTCATCGGCAAGCTCAACGGCGAGGGCTTCTCCTTCGACCCCAAGCACTACTGTGGCAAGTTCCTCGATGGTCACGGCAATAAATTCACCATGCTTGCCGCTGCCAACCCTCAAAAACAACAGAAACGCCAGCCCCATTCCTACTACGATCGAAACCCTGGCTACGGCGTCATTACCTTCCATAGAGAGACCCACGATATTACCCTAGCCGCCTGGCCTGCCTACGCCGCCCCCGGTGGCCAAGGCGATGAAGGACGCCCCTACGCAGGTTGGCCACTTACCATCAAACAAACCGATAACTACAACAAATCAGCCAAAGGCTTCCTCCCCACCGTCTCACTCGGAAACTCACCCGTCGTTCAAGTCATCAACGATACAAACGGAGAAATCGAATACACGATCCGCCCCTCCGGTGATACTTTTAAACCACGCGTCTTTGATACCTCCTCACTTTACACCCTGCGTGTAGGAGACCCCGACGCCGAAACCTGGCACATCCAACAAGGGCTTAAAGCTCAAGCCCAATAGTCCTCTGGCAAAAAAGGCTCACGGTCGCCTGACTGTGAGCCTCTTCATTTGCACATCGTAACAACACTATTATCTCGCCTGAACGGGCTTCATACTAGGATCGTCCCCCAGCGCCTCCATCTTCGCATCAAGCTCGCTCTGCAGTTCCTTTTGAATCCGCGCGTACTCAGCATTTCCATAGAGATTGCGCGCCTCACTAGGGTCTTTTTTCAGGTGGTAAAGCTCGTCCTTCCCATCAACGCGATAATGACGCACCAACTTCCACCCATCCTTGCGCCACATCCGCATCGAATGCTTCGCATCATTGACCATGTGGTATTGCCCAAACACCCCCTCGCGCCAGCTATCTACCTTCTCACCACGTAATAACTTACTAAAATCATACCCTTGATTCTTGGGTACCTCCTTCACTCCTAGCATCCCTAACACTGAAGCAAAAGTGTCCACATTCGCCGTCTCGGCCTCAATCACTGTTCCTGGCTTCACCACCTTTGGCCACTTCACTAACAATGGAACACGTAGTGAACTCTCATACATATTAGGGCGACAACCATTCTTACCCTCCACCAGCCAGTAGCCATTCCCCTTAAATCTCAACCCATGATGCCCCATATTGTAGCCATGGTCACTCGTGAACATCACAACCGTGTTCTCACTCAGCCCCAGCTCTTCTACTTTATCTATAATCCGCCCCAAATTCCGATCCACCGATGCCACTGCCGTCAAGTAATCCCGCATCAGCTTCTGTGTGTGTGGCTTGAGCCCCGGATAATCGGGAAGCTTTGGCTTTAAGCCCTTCGTCTTCTCCTCGTCTTGCTGAGGCATCGGTCCATAAGGGGCATGCGGCTCCCGGTAGTGCACTAGAAGTGCAAATGGTTCTTCCTTTTGCTCTTCTATAAAATCCAGAGCCAAATCTGTGGTGATATCCACGCTGAAACCTGGGTATTCCTTCATCTCTCCATGCTGGTTTACAAAGACATTCTTCTTTGGCGACCATCCACCGGATAGATTGCCCACAAAATAATCAAAACCATTCGCACCCGGCTTGTAAGCATCCGCACTCCCCAAATGCCACTTCCCAACTAAGCCCGTCGTATAACCTTTCCTACGCAATACCTCAGGCCAACTCACAAACTTCTTACTCAAACCTAACTTCTTCGACTGCCCCCCAGTCAACCAATCCGTGATCTCTAACTCACTGGCATGACGCCCAGTCAAATAAGTCGCACGACTCGGTGAACAAACCGGCGCATTGACAAAGGCATTCGTAAATTTAGCTCCATCCCTCGCCAAACTGTCCATGTGAGGCGTCTCAATGTCAGACTGCCCATAACACCCCACCGACCATAGTGACTGATCGTCCGTCACCACCGCAATAATATTCATAGGCTCCGCCACTACTTGACCCAATATTGCCACCAACCCACTCAGAATACTTCTATACATAACTCCCATCTACGCCCCCCATCCCCCCATCTTTCAAGCCAAAACCCCACCATGACTATGCTGTTTTAAACATTTGTATTGTCAAGGAATGTTAAATAAGTGCGTCTCTGCTTACCTCCCGCAATTGTATTGCGTCGTTTAACTAACAAAAACTAACTACTATGAAGAGAATTGGATCCCTCATGTTCTTCCTAGGAGTCGGCTCTGCCGTACTCCACTTTGCTGACCGCGAATTTATCCTCCTAATGTGGATTGATGCTTTCGGCCCAACAATGGCTTGGGTCATCCGCGGAGCTATGGCCCTCGTTGGAGCCTTCCTATGGCTCACAGGTGCTGACCCTGAAGCGGAGTCTGACTAAGCCCGTCCCCTCCTTTCTCACTCACATGGCGAGCCCATGTGAGTTTTTTTGTTTCTTAAACTCCGTCACAGTCCCCGTTGCGCTGATCACTCATTACACCTTTGATAACACCCACAATGAAGGCTCGAGTGACAAGCGCCATGGCAGCCTGAATACTGGCTCAGAATCCTATGGCGCACACCATAAACATCCTGGCACACTCCAGAATACGCTTTGCCTGACTAGTTCTATTCCGCTTGCTCATCCCCCCATTCCCTGCTTAGGTGCGCAGCAGAATCAAACGCGTGCCCAGCACGCACCTTCCTCACTTTTAACCAAAGCATTATGAAAATCGTAGTAGCCTACTCTGGTGGCCTCGACACTTCAGTCCTACTGAAGTGGCTCAAGGACAAGTACAACGCAGAAATCATCGCCTACTGTGCGGATGTCGGCCAAGCTGAAGAACTCGACGGCCTAGAAGCCAAAGCCCTCGCCACAGGTGCCTCCAAGTGCTACATCGGCGACCTCAAGGAAGACTTCGCTGAAAACTACATTTTCCCAATGTTCCAGGGCAACGCTCTCTATGAAGGCCGTTACCTACTAGGTACCTCCATCGCGCGCCCATGTATCTCTAAGGGTATGGTCGATGTCGCCATTGCGGAAGGGGCCGACGCCATCGCACACGGTGCCACTGGTAAAGGAAATGACCAAGTACGCTTCGAACTCTCCGTCGCTGCTCTAGCTCCTAACATCAAAATGATTGCCCCATGGCGTGATGACGAATTCCGTGCCCAGTTCCCTGGCCGTGCCGAAATGATCGCCTACGCAGAGGAAAACAACATCCCAGTCAAAGCCTCAATGAAAAAGCCATACTCCATGGACCGTAACTTGCTTCACATCTCCTTCGAAGCTGGCGCCATGGAAGATGTCTGGCACGACGCCACTGGCGAAGACGACAAAGACATGTACGTCCTCTCAGTGTCTCCCGAAGACGCTCCTGACACTCCTCAGTACGTCCAGTTCCTCTTTGAAAAAGGCAATGTCATCGGCCTCCAAACTGAAGGCCTCTCCGAGCTCATTACAGAACTCGGTGACGTGACTCCGACTGGCGAGCAAGACGGCTACACCCTTCTCAACCCATACGGAGTAATGCGCGTGCTCAACGCCCTCGGTGGCAAACACGGTATCGGCCGTGTCGACCTCGTCGAAAACCGCTTCGTCGGTATGAAATCTCGCGGCGTGTACGAAACTCCAGGTGGTACCATTCTCCTTGCTGCCCACCAAGACCTTGAAACTCTCACTGTCGACCGTGAAGCTCAAGCCGTGCGCGATAGCCTCATGCCCAAGTACGCACAACTCATCTACAACGGCTTCTGGTTCGCTCCTGAACGTGAAGCCATCCAAGACCTGATCACTTCCACCCAGCGCACCGTCACTGGTGAAGTCCGTCTCAAACTTTACAAAGGCAACTGCATGCAGGCTGGCCGCCGTTCACCACTCTCACTCTACGACGAAGATGTGGCATCCATGGAAGGCGCAGAAGAAGGCAAAGAAGAAGCTTACAACCAAAACGACGCCACCGGCTTCATCGCTCTCAATGCCCTCCGCCTCAAGGCTACCGCCCGTCAAAAAGACCAAGGCTAAAGTAGCCTAACAAACTATTCTATCAAAAGCGCCGCGTTCAAATGAGCCGGTGCTTTTTTGTATCCAGTGAAAACTCTTGCGCGGGATCCGAGCACAGGCTCAAGCAATCTACGTAGCCCTCGAAACCTAAGAACAAGAAAGTCTAAGTAAAGCTTTTGCCGCCCCCCTACTAAACCATCCAGAAGAAGTCTGAAGAACTCGCTGCTTCTAGTCCCTTTCAGCCTTCATTGACATCAAAGGTCTTAACAACGACGCCTTGAAAAAAGTCAAGTAGCCCCCCTACTTGACTTAATTGTTCCTAATCTCATTGGCTTCAAATTGAAACCTGCGTTTTCACCTCAGATTAGAAGGCCAGCAATCCTATAAATGTGCCCATTACTTCATTATGATGTGCCACTTCAAAACTCTCTCTCTGATTCTTTCACTCGCCTTCACAACTCCCCTAACAAGCAAGGCTGGGCATTACAAAGTCATCCTACTTACGGGAGATAGCAATGCGCTAGGTATGACGGCAAGTGGGGAAAATGACACCAGCCCGGGCTCTGACCCAGCAGATCAAAGCATCCAATTTTTTTGGAACAATCGCGCCAGCGCCACAACCACCATTGGCACCTCATCTGATGGACTTACCTCACTGCAAAGTCAACAAGGCAACTTTATTCTGAATAACACCACCCACTGGGGTCCAGAGATACAGATGGGACGTACCCTATACAGAGCTGGAGTCAAAAATGCGGCCATCATCAAAGTCACCAGCGCAGAGCCTCTTGGAAATTCAGCATGGATCAAAGGTGGAGCAGCGGGCTATATGTATAGCCAGCTCATAGACTCAGTGACAGCGGCAACTACCACGCTCACCCAGCAGGGTCACACCTATGAAATCTGCGGCTTAATCTATCAGCAAGGTGAAAATGATTCGCCCACAGAGGCTCCAACTGCTGGCACAAGAATCATGGAGCTAATAGCAAACCTCCGAGCCGACCTCCCGAATGCGAGTGCCATACACACTGTCATCAGCGGCGCAGCTACGAACAATAGTGTTGCCGACACCCTTCACTCCCAACACATCGCAATAGCAGCTGCAAATGCGGAAGTGAGCTTCGTCTCAAATCTCGATCTGAACGCCTACCTGTACAATGGAATTCATACCAATAAAGATGCCAAGCTCGTTACTGGAGAGAGAGCCGCCCTCGCTCTTCTGGACGCTGGTGCCGTCAGTCGACACTACGGTATGCTTGCCTTCATCGGTGACTCTATCACCCAAGGAGGCAATGGGGATCATCCATCCTACCGTTACAACGTCTTTGCTCACCTCGCACTCAAATCAGTGCCGAACAACGCCTCCACTGGCTACAAGTTTGTGGGTTCTGTCACTGGTCCCTACAACAACTCCACCCTAACAACTCCCGACATCAATGGTCAAAGCTTTGAGAACGTCCATGAGGGCCACTATGGATGGAGGGCATTCTGGCTCAATGGTCGCAAGGCACTTCCTAGCAACCGCCGCAGTGCCAACCGAGGAGAAGGCACCATCCTCAATTGGACGAACCAAGCAAGCCCCCAAGAATATGACCTCAACAGCCTTGGTAACAAAGTCGCCTACCCAGATCCAACCGCATCGGGCACAGGTAATACAGGAACCACTTACACGCCAGACACAGTGGTCATGCTCATCGGCATCAATGACCTAGGCGATTGGCCGTACGATGCAGTGCAGGCAAATGCGGACATTTCTCTCATGATCGACCAACTCCGTGCAGCCAACCCCAATGTCCACATCCACCTCAACCTCGTACTCCCTACCGATCGCGGCCTGAGCTGGGAAAGTACAAAAATCGACGAACTCAATGGCTACCTTGTCAGTCTAGCAGAAACGAAAAATGCCGAGTCTACCACCTCTCCGGTCTGGATTGTCGATGCCGCATCTGGTTTCACCCCATCTACGATGGCCTACGACCGACTTCACCCAAATGCCCTTGGCGAAGCACACATTGGAGACCTTGTGGCTGCCTCACTCGGCCTGACAGAGTCACCTCTACCTGCGGCACCTGTGACCCCACCACATATCGAAAGTTCATCCACAACCTTCAGCCACAACTTCGAAGGCAATGCTATCTACAATGGCTCTAACTATATCAACAATTGGACCGAACATAAAGGCAGTGACACGACTGAGGGCCTCGCCACCGATGAAACCAACCTGCGCCACACCCATATCAATGGCAGTGATTCATGGATCGCGGGAACTAACACTGGCTGGGCAGATATCCACAAGGGAGACTGGACTTGGGAAACTCGCCTAAAATTCCACGCCAACCCGAATGGCTACTTTCTCTGGATCGGCACTGGTAATGGGCGTATTTACATCGAAATCCACGGAGATAAAACCAACGACTACGGTAGCCAAAACTTTACGACCTACCACAACAACACCGACGGAGCATTCCACACATTCCGCGTGCTCAATGACAGCTCAGCTGGCAAGTATCACGTGTTCCGTGACGGCGTACGACTCACCAACATGGACGGCGTCGCCTACGATTCCTATGCATCTGAAAGCCGCTTCTTCATGGGCGACTACACCAGCGGTGGCTTTGGCGACAACTATGATGTCGAAATCGATTATGTGCGCTACGATCAAGGAGGACTCTACTTACCTCCTGGTGCTGATAGCGACAATGATGGACTGTCAGATGCTTGGGAATACCAACATTTTGGTCACCTCACTTCGACTCACCCCAATGCTGATGGTGACTCGCGCAGCAACCTAGAAGAATACTTAGCCGACACTATACCAACTAACCCAGCCTCTCAACTAACCCTCCAAGCACTCACCAAAGTAGGGACTACAACCACACTAACAATCAATAGCTCGCTACAACGCAACTATAGCCTATATCGATCTTCAGACCTTGGCACCCAAGACCCATGGTCCATCGTCGACGGACCTCTTTCTGGTAATGGCTCGCTCCTTTTGCTAAAAGACACATCGTCTCACACGAAAGCCTTCTACAAAGTCGAAGTTTCGACTCAATAACCAGCCACTATGCCGTATCGCGCCCAACGCCTATCAGTACTCGCTCAAACAATTGAACTCATCCGTGACGGCATTCTCAGTGGCCGCTGGAAAGATGCCCTGCCACAGGAACGCCTGCTCTGCGAACAACTGAATGTCAGCCGTAGTACCTTAAGAAGAGCCTTACCCAAAATACAATCTTTAGGACTGATAGAAGATGGACAACGCGGCGTGCGGCGTAAAATCATCCTACCTAATGGTTCCCAGCATGTTCCACATTCTGAAAAATCAGATAAAGCACGCATTATCTGGCTCACCAGAGATGAGATCGACACCCTGCCCAATATTATCAAAACCCTCTATATTGAGCTGCAAAAACGCCTCGAACAACAATCTTGTGAGTTGCGTATTTTAACAATCCCACACAAACCATTCAATGAGCCCGAAAAGTATCTAGCAGAATGGTTGGGCGAGCAATCGGCCTCTGCCTGGATACTCCATTCCATGCCAGATAAAGTACAAGTCTGGTTTTCCAACAAACAAGTGCCAGCATTTATCTTCGGCAACAAAGCCCCCAATATCGAACTCGGAGCTATCAACATAGATAATGGACCCGCGATCACACATGCCGTACATTCACTGAGAAAACTCAAACATAGCCACCTTGGTTTACTTCGATCCAGCGAAGATCTTGTCGGTGAAAATAATTCTGAAAAGTCATTCCTAGACGCACTGGAGGCAAACGAGACCCCCTACATACTCAATGCGAGCTCCCACAATGACGAACTTCACACGCTCTTTTCAAGAGTCTACTCAAAGGCCAAAAAGGCGAGCCCTACTGCTCTCATCTGTACGCTCCCACACTTTGCCTTATTTGCCATGACTTGGCTTGCTAAGCACAAAATTGATGTCCCCCAACACGTCTCTATCGTCCTCCTCCGCCCAGCTGAGACCTCTGACTATATATACCCTCCCATTTCTCACTACAAAGTTTCTGAGCATACCATTGTACCGGCCGCCCTTCCAGCCCTCATGGACCTCGTGCACACACAAGTTTCTCCTCAGAGAGAGATATCGCTCGTCCCTGAATTTTACCACGGACAGACAATAGCTAAGGCTCCTAGGCTTCAAGATGGTACCTGCGTAAAAAAATAGCTCTGTGGGGAGCTTACACCGACCATGGCTATGTTAATTGGAGAGTATCCACTCCCAATGATGATGTATATGCCGTGATCTTTGAATCAAAGCTCACAAATTCTATCAATACCCTAGCAATATGAAACTACTTACTACAGCTGCCGTGATTGGTGTAGCTTCAATGGGCGCTTCTCAGGCCGCGCTCATTTTTGATACTCTTCCAATCAACAATTCAGGTCAGTCTGACAATCTCGGTCAGAGCTTTACAACTGGAATACTCGGAGCGGAAAATATTTTGAACACGATTGTTCTCCAAGGCGCAACCAACGCGGGAAGTGGAACAGAAGACTTCAATGCCACACTCCGAATTTATGCTGACCTCAGCGGTGACCACACAGACTGGAACCAAGGTGCGCTCTTAGCATCTTCCGACACTCAAGCAGTCTCTCTAGGAAACAACACCACATTCACCTTCAGTGGACTTAACGCGATCACACTCAATGACAATACTGTCTACCTCATTGAATTTGATGACGGTTCCACTAGCAATGCCCGCCTCGCCTTTGGTTCTGATCCAGGGACTTTAGGGAGTTCTGGCGGTGAAGCATTCCGTTTCATCGACTCCGGCGCAGGTACTGCTTCTGTACTTTCAGGCAACGACTTCGCGCTCCAAATCAACACTACAGCTGTCCCTGAGCCGAGCTCAACTGCTCTTCTTGGGCTTGCTGGCCTCAGCCTCCTGCTTCGCCGCAGAAGATAAACAGGCTCCATTCGTATTTTATGTTCTTCCTCATACCTTCGGGTATGAGGTTTTTTCTTGGCAACCCAATGCTCAATGCACCTACTCGACTCCGAGTGGTTGCTTGTTTATTTCTGCGCGTCCGTACACCTCGCGCGTGCACATCTTATCTTGGCACCCCCTGGACCTCACTGCCACGGACACGCTTTCTGCGCATACGCTGCCTTCACACTCCTCAGCCACACATTCCAATATTCCTTCTTAGGGCTCTTAGCCGGAAGATAAAGCGGGTCGAGAGCCGGATCTTCATCCTTCAAGGCTCGCTCCAAATCACTCAGTGGCACCCATGCAAAATAACGCTTTTCATAATTCCAGACCGCCAGTTTATTCTCTAACGGATGTTGCTGGATCCGTATTGCAGGCGCATATGGAACCTCTGCAAAGTACATCGTATACCCATGAGACACCACTGGCTTTTGCCCTCTAATCAATTCTAGCAAGTCAGCTTTCTGGTAAAACCCGCGTGTTTCTTCAGAGGCTTCACGGGCCGCTGTCTCTTCTGTACTCTCCCCCTCATTTGCTCCGCCCCCAAATGCACTCCAACCACGTTGTCCGACCACATCGTCAGCGAGCAACAAATACACCTCCTCACCTGACTTAAAATACAATACAATCCCCGCCGGACCTGCCGCCTCTATCACCCCACAAAATAACATTGTGCTGAAAAATAAGTATCGGATCAAGCGCATCATACACCCCATGAGTATTCCCAGCCCGCTCCCCCGTCGAGCTTCATTGT
>NZ_JBHUJB010000022.1:0-84415 GCF_042683245.1 Rubritalea tangerina | reverse complement strand
ACATACACACAGTGAACCGACTTACTCGAAGATCAAATACCCAACTTGTTCGTTCGAGTGGTTACGTTCACTATCCTTCAACTGGTCTTCATCCACAGCGATCGTCAACTGACTCGTCGACCATGGAGAAGCCCCGTAAAGAACTGCCCAACTTCCATCATTTCCATCAATCGCGGCCTGACTGATGACTGCTAGATTCGCTGTTGATAAAGTCCCACTCAGGCTGTAATTCCAACCCGTCGTGGTTTCACCAACCCCTTCAGGTAAGTCAGCCCCTAATCCAGCTTCATAAGCCACGCCATTGATCGTCCCATTACCTGACTCAATCACAATATACCCAACGGTTTCATCCCCTCGACTAGTACTGGAGTCTTCACCGACATGCTTGCCAACCGCGAAATGACTTGCACTCGCAGGGGCGGTTCGGCTACTTCCCATGCTCCAGAAAACCGACCATCGCGCATCATTAGCACTCATCACTTGTCCCAATACCACGGGATTCGTGTAAGCGTTCTGGTAGGTTCGGCTCTCTCCATTCCAGTTGCTCTTTCTTGCAGTCACACTCGACATGAACTTTACAGCTTCCATCTGGACGCCATCATTTCCTGAGGTATAGACACCTTCTTCGACTGCTAGAACCGACACGTCATAATGAACCTCTGCAGTTTGACCATCCACGCGATCCAACTTGAGATCAAAACTCGATCCACTCACATTTCTGATGCGCGTGACCACTGGAGCACCACTCGAATCTGGATAAATGGGTGTCGCTACGACGACCGCTGAATCGTAGTTCTGACCTAGATCCACAGTCACCCAGTTCGTAGAGCTAACACCCGATACGAGAGTTCGAACTAACTTCGGTGAGGTATCCGCTTCGGTGGTAAAGCTACCGCTACTGCCCCAAAACTCTCCTTCACTATTACTCGCTCGTACAGTGAAATAGTAATCAGTCCCTGCGCTCAAGTCTGTGAGACTCTCACTATAGACGCCAATTGATTGCGCTCCCAATGAAACACTCGATTCCCAGGAACCTGCAACTTGCCCCCCGTCACTCTCACCATAAAAGAGAGTAACACTCGGAGCCTCACCACCATCATCCACTACCGTATAGGCAATTTCAGCCGATGTCTGCGTAAGCGCACTTGCACTGCCCGTACTCACTACCGGAGCCGTCACTTCAAACACATCTGTGATATCCACAGTGAGAGTCGCAGAGTCACTCAAGCCACCACTATCTGTCACCACGACCGTAAGGATATACTGAGAAAGAGTCTCATAATCCAATGCAGTCGCTGTTGTCACCGCCCCGCTGTTACTGTTGATAGCAAAGGCGTTGCCCGTATTTCCAGCAGTAATCATATAACTCAGGCTATCACTAGCATCCACATCACTTGCACTGAGAAGTGCGACCGATGAGCCAATACTCACATCCTTACTAATTGAGACGGTTGAGTTCGTCAGCGTAGGAGATTCATTCACGTCAATCACAGTAATATTGACACTTCCAGCAGCGCTTAGTCCTCCGTTATCTGTAACCTCTACGGTCAAAATATACTGAGATTCAGACTCAAAGTTTAGGCCTCCAGTCGTCCTCAAATCTCCGTTAGAGTCGACGCTAAACAAGCCACTTTCATTCCCAGCAGTGATTGTATAACTGAGGCTATCGCCCACATCTGGGTCAGTACCGCTAAGGCTAACAATAACGGTTCCTGAGAGCTCATTTTCAGCTACAGATCCACTGGCCCCAGCCAAACTGGGTGACTCGTTTTCATTACTAACAGTCACACTAACATTGGCAGTATCGCTCATCACTGGGCTACCATTATCACTCACAGTGACAGTAAGCGTATATTGGTTCTCACCCTCATAGTCTAAGACGCTAGCAGTGGTGATTTCTCCAGTGCTACTATCAATAGCAAATGCACCGCTCGCATTCCCTGCCGTAATGACATACTGAAGCGAATCACTTGCATTACCATCAGAGGCCTGAACAATTCCTACTGATGCCCCAATCGATGTATTCTCGACTACGACAAAGGAAGCATCACCAGCCACAGGTGCCACATTCGGCTCAATAGGTGTCGCCATCGACTCAGATGAATACCCCGACTCATTGCCACTCGTGTCAGTTGCTGTCACAACATAATAATAGCTCGTGCCATTTTGTGCAGAGTCGTCCGAGTATTCGCTCGCTATCAGTCCTACTGCAATAGGACTATACCCTGAACCACTCGCCGTACTACGGTAGAGAGTATAGCTCGCAAGGTCCGATTCACTACTATCGTCCCAATCTAGGCTCACATTCCCATCTCCCGCATGTGCTACCAGCCCTTGCACAAAGCTAGGCGCTTTCGTGTCAGCAATCACCTCAATCTCTACCTGAGTGCTTGCCACTCCGCCATTGCCGTCATCCACTTGCACCGTGAAGGTGTTGAGTCCGTCATCGCCAACAGCTGGAACACCGGTGAGTTCTCCACCAGGGCTCACTATCAACCAAGCTGGTCCACTCAGCTTTGAGTATGTCAAAGTATCTCCATCTGGGTCTGCCCCATTATCGGCTAATGTGCTATTGTACTCCTTTCCAACATCTCCGTATTCCTCTGAAATCGGGTTGGCGTTAAACACCGGAATCCCATTCTCAGGTTCCGCATTGGTATGCACCACTTGAACGTTGTCGATCAATGAACGGCCATTCGCCGATGGACGATACAACAACAACCATAAAGGATCTCCTACCGTGTGACCTGTGCCAGTCGTCAGTGAAACCACCATTTCTTCGCTTGCTTGCCCACTCGCAGTGAAAGGGTTCAGCTGCCCAGAAGTAGCAATAACTGACGCCCCAACCACGGCTTCTAGTGCGAAACTCGCATCACTGCGTTTCGACTTGTGATCTGCTGCTAGCTGTGGGTCACCACCAGCTAACAACTCCACTGTGATGCCTCCAAAGTCATTTCCATCTGACTGACCAGCTAAAAACGACACGTCAATTTCCATATCCTCCGCATAGGTTCCAATCTGCTGATAGATCCAGCGACCATTACCTAGCTCAATCCAGTTATCTCCATAGGGAGTGTCTGGATGCGTGCTTGCGCCCTCATCCTGTGTCCACGTATACGAGCTGGCATCATACCAATCGTTGATATCATTGCTCGTAGCGCCAGATGCTAACACTGGGTCTTCCACACTCGCATTCAATATGGCGGGGTCGTTAAGCGGGCTGATAGATTCACCTTCAAACCACCAAACGTCGCCTTTCACAGTCGTTGCTCCTTCCACTTGGTCAATACGCCAAAAATAACGAATCCCACCTGAGATGTTAGGTGTGTAGTTCGTGCTGCTTTGCTGACCTTGATATTCAGTAGAAGCTGTCGTCGCATTCGCCACCGCATTGTAATCAGTTCCCAAATACACATCGTAAACATAACCAGTATCTTTGCCTGGTATCAAGTCACATCCTGCCCCACGACCGCATCAATAGCCCCATTTGCTGGGCTCGGAGCTCCAGCAGGAATCGCAGCTGCGGTGTGATTGAATAGATCTGCCACCTCGGCAGGGCTCAATGCCTTGTGATAAATGCGCACATCGTCCACAGTCACAGGTGTGTCTGTACTTTGCTGTTGCTGAGAGACCGAATCGTAAATCACTAATGGATGGTGAGAATTGTCGATCACACCATCCGCGATTGTTGTACCAAACTCGGTCGTGCTGAGCTCTTGGTTGTCCACCCAGGCGCGCAGTTGCTTCGTATCTCTATCCATCACCATCACAAGATGATGCCACGTATCACTCGTAATCGCCGCGTCAGCTTTCAAGTCGAACTGAGGATTCTCATACGTGTACTGGGAGTCACGGTTGAGGTTTCCTAAAAACCTAAATTTCCCGTCGGCCGTGTGCCCAATCGTCCAACCACCCCGAGGATTTTCAAAACGCCCCCGGATCACCGAGCCTCCCTTACAAATGACCGGTCCAGCCACTGTCGGCACTCCAGATTGGTACTTCACCCATAAAGAAACACTCATCGTGCCATCAAGTGGGTCACCAGTCCCCCAGAAGTCTGCACTCGACTTTGCATGCTCATTTGCCGTGCGCTCTAGGGCATTACCCAGCACCCCAGACACAGAATTCGTATCAAATGAAAACCCCTGATCTAACTTACCGTGCGCTTGGAATGGCCCAACGTCATACGCATCACTACCACTGGTCTCATCAAGCCGAATGTGTGTAGCCAAGCCATTGTTGTGGACTGCAACTTTGACATAGCCTGTTCGGTTCGCAATGCCGGTTGCGTCCACGACATGATAGACAAAGGTGTCGACACCCTGCCAGTGAGCTGGCGGTGTGTAGCGTACCTTCCCATCAATAATTTCAGCTGAACCACCCCTCTCAGTCGTCGCGTCGACATAGGACAACGAGATCGCGTCACCATTTCCGTCGTAATCATTTTCTAGAACATCGATATCCAAGCTACTGTTCATCACCATGGTGACACAGTCCTCCATCGCAAAGGGGGGTAATGGACCTCCGTAGTTCAGTGCGGGCGACTGCGCTTCCGTTGCTATCGCAGCATTGCCAATCATCCGCTCGACCGTTCCCGAGCCAATCGCAGACTCAGAGCCACTCATCACATCACCCCAGGATGAATAATGGCCCGCCCCGAGCGTGTGCCCAAGCTCGTGACCGTGACTCTTAGAGTAAGCTGCGAGTGTGCCCACAGTGTGGCGCCCACCTAAAAAGCAATCACCACTCGCACCTGCCCCACCGGGCTTTTTAAAGAGGCCTCGCATCTCGTAGATCGCTCCATTAGGTTTGTGCACATCCGTCCATTCCTTGTGCCAACTGTCGAGGTTCTCCTCTAAATTGATCACCATCCAGCCAATCTCATGAGCTAAGCCAATATCGCGTGCGTAGAAAAAGTCGGTGTCATTCATCCGCTGCTCCACCCTCGACACCGCAGCCTCGATGTCGGAACCCATTCCAACAAAGTAGTCATTCTTAATCGTCACAGCATAGTCCAGCCGACGCATGTGATGGGTCGGCACAATATAATGATTCGCGGTCGGAGCCACTCGGTCTTCCACAAATGGAACCACCGTATTGCCTGTACCTGGATCGTAGGTTCCCTCTGGGCCTGATATACTCACAGGAAATGCTGTAAGACGATAATTGAGTTCATGCCCATCACTGAAGTTGGCATTCATCGTCGCATTGCCAGGCTCAATGTTCGCATTCACCCGCATCGACGGGTCATCCTGCACATACCCGCGATACGTGCGCACTTCTGGCGGAGTAATCTCTTGGTAGCCTGCAATCGAATCCCAAGTCAGTAACTTGTGGTTCGTCGACGAACGCATCGAGCGCTTGCTAAGTACAATCACTTCGTCATCACCATCATTATCAATATCTCCAACATTAAGTGTGAGATTATCTGGCAGAACTGCCCAGCCCGCCATAGGCGACAGACATGCAGCAAGCCCGAGTGTGGGCACTATACGAGAAACGCGCGAACGCCTCCCCCTTAGTACCTTTGGGAATTTTTTGGGTTTCATCATGTTTTATTAGGGGTAGTGGGTTTGACTACCTATAGTTAGTCATGTTCAAACCGCATCACGCGTTAGCATAAGTTTGAAAAAAATCAGCCCACACCCACTCATAAACCACTCGTTAGCAAACATAAACAACTCAACCAAATGCTAACTAGAACTATCATTCCACATGATAAACCTCTCTAAACCATTTCCTCTCCTTCACCTAACAAACTGAATAGCGGACTAATCTCACATGTAACACCTAATGCTGCTAGTTAACATTGCGCTGTGCGCTTGCCAGCCTGACTTCTTCATCACCAGATTCTAACTAGTCTTGATAAGCCAATTCACTTTCTCAGCTAAAGTCTAAAGCACGAAGCCTATGCTACATAAAAAAGCCGCCATCGCATTGTGCGATGGCGGCTGAATGTTTTTAAAGTAGGAGTGCTGATTAAGCAGTCTCAGGCTTGGCTTCACCTGCCTCTTCAGCAGATTCTTCCACCACTGGCTCTGGCTCATCCACAGTGAACTCGAAACGAGATTCTTTGTGGGTCTTGAAGCCTGTACCCGCTGGAATGAGGTGACCCATGATGACGTTTTCCTTGAACCCTTGAAGCGTATCTACGCGACCAAGAGTTGCAGCTTCGGTAAGAACACGAGTGGTGTCCTGGAAGGATGCTGCGGAAATAAAGGAATCAGTCTCAAGAGATGCCTTAGTGATACCGAGAAGTACTGCTTCGCCTTCTGCTGGCTTACCACCTTGTGCAGTAACCTCACGGTTAGCTTTGGTGAATGCAGTGCGGTCAACTTGGTCCCCCCAGAGGAAGTCAGTGTCGCCTGGCTCAGTAATCTTCACCTTGCGAAGCATCTGACGGATGATGATCTCAATGTGCTTGTCATTGATCTCCACACCTTGGACTCGGTAAACTTCCTGCACCTCGTTCACAAGATGCTCTTGAAGTTCTTGAGCTCCACATGCTTCGAGAAGGTCTTCAGGAGCCACTGGGCCCTCAGTGATCTGATCACCAGCCTTCATTGTGTCACCTTCAGATACGATCACGTGCTTACCCATTGGGACGAGGTGGTCTGCTGACTCACCAGTCTCAAGGTTAGAAACGATAACCTTCTTCTTACCACGAACATTCGGGCCGAAAGAAACTTCACCGTCAATCTTTGCAATCGTACATGCGTCCTTCGGACGACGTGCTTCAAAGAGCTCAGCAATACGTGGAAGACCACCAGTAATATCCTTGGTCTTCTCTGCCTTACGTGGGGTACGTGCGAGCTGCACACCACCACCAACTTTTTCGCCTTCCTTCACAGAAAGGTGAGCACCCACTGGAATTGGGTAGGATGCAAGCACTTCAGAAGTAGCCTCATCAACAATCACGATAGATGGGTGGAGGTCTTCCTTGTGCTCAGTAACAACCATACCCTTCTTACCTGTTTCCTTGTCAGTTTCATTGGCAACAGTAATGCCAGTGATCATGTCGCGGAATTCGATCTTACCTGCCTTCTCAGTGAGAATTGGCACGTTGTATGGATCCCAAGTTACGAAAGTTGCGCCCTTCTTCACTGTCTCACCATCTTTTACGGAGATGACAGATCCGATAATCAGATTGTGCTCTTCTACTTCGAGGCCGCTCTTATCTTGGATAGAAACGGATCCCTTCTTGTTAAGAACAACCCAGTTGCCGTCGGCGTCCTGGACAGTACGAAGGTCTTTGTAAACCACGGTACCACCAGACTTAGCTTTGATGATCGGCTGCTTGAACGATGCTGTAGCAACACCACCTACGTGGAAAGTACGCATCGTAAGCTGAGTTCCTGGCTCACCAATGGACTGCGCTGCGATGATACCAACTGCTTCACCGTCTTTACCAATCTTGCCTGTGGCAAGGTTGAGTCCGTAACAGTGGGCACAACAACCACGCTCAGATTCACATGTCAGAACAGAACGAATCTTCAATGTCTGACGACCAATGTCTTCAACACGCTTGGATTGTTCCTCGTTGATGATGTCATTGACCTTAACGATCACTTCACCACTGACTGGATCCTTCACTTCCTCACAGGAAGTACGGCCGTATATACGCATTGGCAATGTAGCAACTTCCTCGTCACCATCAAAGATTGGTGCAACAGTGATGCCATTGACCGTGCCACAGTCGCTCTCAGTGATGATCACATCCTGAGATACGTCTACAAGCTTACGTGTCATGTATCCGGAGTCAGCTGTCTTCAGAGCGGTATCCGCAAGTCCCTTACGCGCACCGTGTGTAGAAATGAAGTACTCAAGTACGGAGAGACCTTCACGGAAGTTAGAAGTAATCGGGCGTTCGATGATCTCACCAGACGGCTTGGCCATCAAACCACGCATACCGGCAAGCTGCTTAATCTGTGCTTTGTTACCACGCGCACCAGAGTCAACCATCATGAAGAGTGGGTTCGGTAGGTAATCCCCCCCCTTGTGCTCCATCTGACGGTAAACCGCATTCGCGATGTTATCAGTAGCGTGTGTCCAGATATCAACAACCTTCTGGTAACGTTCGTTGTTAGTGATCACACCATTGCGGTAAAGCTTATCAACCTTGTCGATTTCTTCGTACGCTTTCGCAAGCTCAGCTGGCTTTTCTTCTGGAATGACCATGTCAACAAGACCGATCGAAGTACCAGAACGCGTTGCTTCAGTGAACCCGAGTGTCTTCAGGTTATCGAGAGCTCCAACGGTTCCGTTCTTACCAGCAACCTGGTAGCAACGCCAGATGATGTCTCCGATTTGCTTCTTACCAACATTGAAGTTGATGAAGCCGACACCCTCAGGCCAGATCTCGTTGAAACGCACACGACCAGGTGTGGTCTCGATGATCTTAGCTTCTTTGTCCCCAAAGACAGTCTTCTTGCCGAAGTCTGGGTTACGTAGACGGATGAGGTCGTGGTAACGCAACTTGCGAGATGCGATTGCGAATTCCACCTCAGTCGTGTTCTCGAAGAGAGGGAGATGCTTCTCCTTGTCAGCTTCGATCTCAACAGCTGTACGCTTACGGCTGTAGGTGAGGTAGTAGTTACCAAGAATAATATCCTGTGATGGAGTCGTGATCGGCTTACCGGAGGAAGGCGAGAAGATGTTGTTAGGCGCAAGCATGAGCTGACGCGTTTCCATCTGAGCTTCCACGGAAAGTGGCACGTGTACCGCCATCTGGTCACCATCGAAGTCAGCGTTGTAAGCTGTACATACGAGCGGGTGAACACGGATCGCAGATCCCTCAATCAATACTGGCTCGAATGCCTGGATCGAGAGTCTGTGAAGAGTAGGAGCACGGTTCAACATCACTGGGTGACCCTTGGTCACTTCAGCAAGGATATCCCAAACTTCTGTTGTCTTGCGGTCGATCATCTTCTTCGCAGAGCGCACTGTGTGACAGTAACCAAGCTCTTTGAGTCGACGAATGATGAATGGTTCGAAGAGTGTGAGTGCCATCTTCTTAGGAAGACCACACTGACCAAGCTTAAGCTCAGGACCAACAACGATCACCGAACGACCGGAGTAGTCAACACGCTTACCAAGGAGGTTCTGACGGAAACGTCCCCCCTTACCCTTGAGCATGTCAGAGAGTGACTTCAGCGCACGGTTGCCCGCACCTGTCACTGCACGTCCGTGACGACCGTTGTCAAAGAGAGCATCCACAGCTTCCTGCAACATGCGCTTCTCGTTACGAATGATCACCTCAGGAGTCTTCAACTGAAGGAGGTTCATCAAGCGGTTGTTACGGTTGATCACACGACGGTAGAGGTCATTGAGGTCAGATGTCGCGAAACGTCCACCTTCAAGTGGAACGAGTGGACGAAGGTCCGGTGGGATCACAGGAAGCACATTCATGATCATCCACTCAGGACGAGTCTTGGATGAAAGGAAGCCTTGTGCGAGCTTCAGACGCTTCGCAAGCTTCTTCATGGTCTGCTTAGAACGCGTGTTCTCCATTTCTTCCTGAAGCTGTTCGATCAGCTCAGCAAGATTGACCTGTGAAAGGAGGTCTTGGAGGGCCTCAGCACCCATCGCAGCACGGAATGTTTCTTCACCGTAATCTTCTTCAGCGTCGCGAAGTTCAAGCTCTGTGAGCAACTGGCCGCGCTCAAGTGGTGTGTCGCCTGGCTCAGTGACAATGAAGTCTTCATAGTAAATGACGCGCTCAAGGTGACGTGCAGACATGTCGAGCATGAGACCGATGCGTGATGGCATACACTTGTAGAACCAAATGTGTGTCACGGGTACGGCAAGCTCAATGTGGCCCATGCGCTCACGACGTACGCGAGAAAGAGTCACCTCTACACCACAGCGATCACAGACAACGCCCTTGTGCTTGATTCGCTTGTACTTACCACAAGCACATTCCCAGTCGCGAGTTGGACCGAAGATACGCTCACAGAAGAGACCGCCCTTTTCTGGCTTGAAGGTACGGTAGTTGATAGTTTCAGGATTTTTCACCTCACCCTTGGACCATCCACGGATTGTCTCTGGGTTTGCCACGGTGATAGCGACGTGATCGAAGGAATCTGGCTTTTCATCCACTCCGAATAGCTCGCGCAGGTTTGTTTCAACACTCATGTGATTAAGAAATAGTTATTAGTTATTTTGAATTGGAAGGTGGGCAGCTCGCGCTGCCCGATTGTGTTTCGTGTTGATTAGAGTGTGAGATCGTCGAGTGAGAAGTCATCAGACCCGAGGTCACCTCCAGCTGTACCACCACCGGTGTCTTCCTCGTGGCCCTTACCAGGACGCACATCGAGACCGAGTGATTGCATTTCTTTCATGAGAACATTGAACGATTCAGGTGTCCCTGCTTCGAGGTTGTTGTCACCTTTGACAATTGCCTCGTAGATACGCGTACGGCCCTGAACGTCATCCGACTTGACTGTAAGCATCTCCTGAAGGGTGTAGGCGGCACCGTAGGCTTCTAGCGCCCATACCTCCATCTCACCGAATCGCTGACCACCGTACTGGGCCTTACCACCGAGCGGCTGCTGGGTAACAAGTGAGTACGGACCAACTGCACGTGCGTGAATCTTATCTGCCACCAAGTGACCAAGTTTCAGCATGTAAATTTGTCCTACCACGACTGGCTGGTGGAATGCTTCACCTGTGCGTCCATCATAGAGAGTAGACTTACCACCAGTAGAGCCGTCCTTGCCGTCACCAATCCAGGTGAAGCCATCAACCTTCTTCGCTTCTGACATGAACTCCCATACCTTTTCTTCAGGAATACCATCGAAAATCGGAGTCGCTACGTTGAATCCAAGAGCCTTTGCTGCCACACCAAGGTGGGTTTCAAGAACCTGACCAACGTTCATACGAGAAGGTACACCAAGTGGGTTCAAGCAGATGTCTACCGGAGTACCATCGTCGAGGAATGGCATGTCCTCTTCAGGAACGATTGTCGCGACAACACCCTTGTTACCGTGACGACCAGCCATCTTATCACCGACAGAGAGCTTGCGCTTCTTGGCAACGTAGACCTTCACTTCCTTGATCACGCCCGGATCGACTTCGTCACCAGATTCCATCTGGTCAAGACGACGCTCACGGTCAGTGTCGAGCTCAGAGAAGCGACCTTCAAAGCTTGAGATGATCTCAAGGATCTTGTTACGGATCGGTGATGGGTCGATCTCAATGTGGTCGTGGATCGCTGCAAGCTTACGAAGCAATGTCTTCGTAATCTTGCGGTTCGCTGGGATGATGATCTCACCAGATTGCGCGTTCACAACATCAAGTGGGATCTTCTCGCCCAGTAGAATGTCAGAAAGCTTCTCAGTGAGCTGGTCAGTGAGTGCGTCCTTCTTCTTCTTGTAATCGTCGTTGATCTTCTTGAGCTGCTTCTTCATTTCCGCTGGATCCATGTCACCGCCCTTGCGACGAGCAAGACCGTGTGTGGAGATGCGGATGTCCTGAACGATACCAATCGTGCCAGATGGAACACGGAGTGAAGTGTCTTTCACGTCTGCGGCCTTCTCACCGAAGATCGCACGGAGAAGACGCTCTTCTGGAGCCAACTCAGTCTCAGATTTTGGAGTGATCTTACCGACGAGGATGTCGCCAGGCTTCACTTCAGCACCGATGCGAACAATACCATCGTGGTCGAGGTTCTTAAGCGCCTCTTCACCGACGTTTGGAATGTCGCGAGTAATTTCTTCAGGTCCAAGCTTGGTGTCACGTGCCGCACATTCGTACTCAGAAATGTGAATCGATGTGTAAACATCTTCTTTAACCACACGCTCAGAGATCACGATCGCATCCTCGAAGTTGTATCCATTCCATGGCATGAACGCCACGAGAACGTTACGACCGAGTGCTAGCTCACCACCCTGAGTATTCGGGCCATCAGCAAGTACAGAACCGATCTTGACCTTGTCACCGCGGTGGACGACTGGCTTCTGGTTCATGCAGGTACCTGCGTTAGAACGCATGAACTTACGCAATGGGTAAACAAAGATGCCCTTGTCAAAGTTCGTTGTGACAGACGCTGTGTCAGAAAGGAATTGCTCATCGCTCACAGGAAGTTCACCGTCCTTAGTGACAATGATGACCTCACCAGTTGATGCTGCAACAATACCTTCGGACTCAGAGACTACAACAGCGCGTGAATCCTGAGCAGCTTTTGCTTCGAGACCTGTACCAACGTACGGAGCCTCAGAAACGAGAAGTGGGACACCCTGACGTTGCATGTTCGATCCCATCAAAGCACGGTTCGCATCATCGTGCTCAAGGAATGGAATCAAACCAGCAGCAACCGATACCAATTGCTTAGGTGAAACGTCCATGTAGTCAACTGTGAGTGGGTCCACCTCGATGAACTCACCGCCACTCTCACGGGCAGTGACACGCTCGTTGAGGAACTTACCACCCTTGTCGATCGGGTTGTTCGCCTGCGCAATCAGGAAATTCTCTTCCTGGTCAGCAGTCACATATTCAATCTGGTTGGTGACCTTGCCATTCTGAACCTTGCGGTACGGAGTCTCAATGAAACCAAACTCGTTGATACGTGCATACGTACACATGGAGTTAATCAAACCAATGTTCGGACCTTCCGGAGTCTCAATCGGACAGATACGTCCATAGTGAGATGGGTGAACGTCTCGAACCTCAAAGCCCGCACGGTCACGGTTCAAACCACCAGGTCCAAGAGCGGAAAGACGACGCTTGTGCGTCAACTCAGCAAGTGGGTTGGTCTGATCCATGAACTGGGAAAGCTGGGAACGACCAAAGAAGTCGCGAACAACCGCTGAAAGAGCCTTCGGGTTGATCAACTTCTGTGGTGTCATGCCTTCGATGTTCACATCAAAGAGAGTCATACGCTCCTTCACCAAACGCTCAGTACGCGCAAGTCCTACACGGCATTGGTTCGCAAGTAGCTCACCAACTGCACGCACACGACGGGAACCAAGGTGGTCAATATCGTCGAGTACACCCTCACCCTTCTTAAGCTTAAGAAGGTACTTGGTCGCGTGAAGGAAATCTTCGCCAACCATCGTACGTGTCGCTGCATCCACTTCGATGCCGAGCTTCTGGTTGATCTTGTAACGACCTACACGTGTGAGGTCATACTTCTTCTCGTCAAAGAAAAGACGCTTGAGTAGCGCTTTTGCGTTCGCTGCTGTCGGTGGATCTCCAGGACGAAGCTTCTTGTAAATGTCCTTGAGGGCAGATTCCTCATCGTGTGATGGGTCCTTCTTCAAGGACTTGAGAAGAATCTCGTCTTCACGTGAGTCAATCACCTCGATCTTCTTGAGATCAAGCGCGATAAGCTGACGAACCACTCCAATGGTGAGCGGCTCATATCGCTTCGCTACGACAACCTCACCATCGAGGATGTCTTCAAATGGAACCATGGAAGAAAGCTCTTCCTCGTCCATGTCTTCTGAAAGTTTAAGCTCTTTGATCGCATAGAATTGCTCACAAAGCTCGCGGTTGCTTGGGTAACCAAGTGCGCGAAGGAAAGTTGTTGCCAAGAACTTACGACGACGACGACGACGGTCGAGGTAAACGTAAAGCAAATCGTTGGTGTCAAACTGAGTCTCAAGCCAAGACCCGCGGTCAGGAATGATGCGGAAACTGAAGAGTTCCTTACCATTCAAGTGAAGGGACTTCTCAAAACAAATACCTGGAGAACGGTGAAGCTGGGATACGATCACACGCTCAGCACCGTTGATTACAAAGGTACCACGTCGTGTCATCATCGGCAGTTCGCCCATGTACACACGCTCTTTCTTCGTTCCAGTCTCATCCTTCAACTTGAAGGTGACGTAGAGTGCTGCGCTGAAGCTCTCTCCGGTCTGGAGGGCTTCGAGGGCTGTCGCCTTCGGGTCCTCGATGTCATATGCATTGAAATCGAGTTCTATGGTTTCATCGTAACTTTTGATGGGGAAAACTTCCTTGAGCACAGCTTGTAAGCCAGTCTCGACACGCTGAGTTGCAGGCACGTCTTTTTGTAGGAAGTCCTCGTAGGACTTGGATTGAACTTCAATGAGATTCGGTGGTTCGATTACCTCATCGATCGTTCCGAAGTAGCGTCTTTCGGCCATGGTGGAGTACTAGTGTTATTTAGGCGGTTAAACCCGATACCGTTTCCGGTTCGGGCGAGCTTGGTTTTAGGATCCTTATTTCTGATCTTTGATTGTTAGGGAAGATCGTCATCTCCTCTAACCGTTCATTGAGCAGAACTCAAACTTTTGTTGCATAAAATCTGAGCCCTGACCAATGAGGCGCAAAAAGGTGATCCCACATCTGCGGGACCACCCCATAAAGAAAGTGTCGAATTACTTGAGAGTAACCTTTGCACCTGCTTCTTCGAGAGCTGTCTTAGCAGCTTCTGCAGCGTCCTTGTCAAGACCTTCAGAAAGTACCACTGGTGCACTTTCAACAAGCTTCTTAGCTTCAGCAAGACCGAGGCCGGAAACAACACCACGTACTGCCTTAATAACAGCAATCTTGTTGCCACCTGCTTCTGTGAGCTCTACGTCGAAGTCAGTCTTCTCTTCTGCAGCTTCTGCTCCACCGCCAGCAGGACCAGCAACAGCAACAGCAGCAGCAGCGGATACGCCCCACTCCTCTTCAAGTTTCTTAACGAGTTCAGCAGCTTCGATTACTGTAAGCTTACCGAGTTCTTCTGCGATTTTTTCTAAATCAGCCATTTTATTGTATTTCTATTTATTAGGTTTCGTCGCGCCCTGAGCATCAGGGGCATTTCAGTTCTCCAGACCGGAGGTCCGACGAGGAACCAAGGTTGGTTATCAAGCGACGTAAGTTACCTCACGCCGCTATCAGTTCAGATTGTTTATTCAGCAGCTGCTTCTTCTGCTGGAGCCGCATCGTCTGCGGATACACCTTCGCCACCGTCTGCTTTAACCTTTTCGTTAAGCACACGCGCGATCTGTGTACCTGGCTCGTTGATAACTCCGAGGAGTTGAGCAAGGAGTACTTCGCGTGATGGAAGGCTTGCGAGTGTTGTAAGCTTAGCCACGTCGAGTGCTTCACCGTCAAGGATACCTGCCTTGAACACGTCCTTCTTGTCCGCGTCCTTAGCAAATGCCTTCACTGCACCAGCAGCTGCACAAACATCGTTCTCACCTGTGATGAAAGCTGTCTGACCTTTAAGCTCAGAGCTGATGTCTGGAAGACCTGCCTTTGTAAGCGCTGCACGCATGTAGGTGTTCTTCGCTACGTGACACTCAGCACCAGACTCGCGAAGCTTGTCGCGAAGGCCAGCAAACTGAGGAACAGTAGTACCAGTATAGTCAACAACGATCACGAATGGTGAAGCGTTCACGCGCTCGTAGAGCTCGTCGATGATGAAAGATTTATTAGGATTCATGAGTGATGGTTCCTTTCGTTAAATTATGCAGTTGCTGTGTAGACACTTGTGTCAAGCTTCACACCTGGGTTCATGGAAGCTGCTACTGTAGCTGCCTTGATGTAGTTACCCTTAGCGGATGCTGGCTTTGCCTTTACGATGCTGTCTACAAATGCCTGAGCGTTCTCAACAAGCTTAGCTTCGTCGAATGAGGCCTTACCTACTGCTGCAGATACGTTACCATTCTTATCGACCTTGTAGTCGATACGACCTGCCTTCACTGCCTCAATCGCAGATGCTGTGTCATCAGTCACTGTGCCAGTCTTAGGGTTTGGCATGAGACCACGTGGGCCGAGAACACGTGCGATCTTGCGCACTTCTGCCATTGCATCTGGTGTCGCGATTGCCACGTCGAAGTCGGTGAAACCACCTTGAACCTCTTTGATGAGGTCAGCCATACCAACCTTGTCTGCACCAGCCGCTTCAGCTGCCTTTGCTGCGTCGCCAGTTGCGAAAACTACCACGCGTACTTTCTTACCAGTACCGTGCGGAAGAGCCACGGATCCGCGAACCATCTGGTCGCTCTTACGTGGGTCCACACCGAGTGCAAATGAAAGCGTGACGGTGGAATCAAACTTAGGAGCTGGGAACTTCTTGAGAAGGCTCACAGCTTCGTCGAGGCCGTAGGTCTTGGTGCGATCCACCAATTCCGCGGCTTGTGTGTAACGTTTACTACGTTTTGCCATTGTTTTATCTTGGTTTGCAGTACTTTCGAGGCTCCTCACCTCTCCTGCTGTTAGGTTTGCCTACATGCAAAATACGTATAGGCGGGAAAGGGGACTCGCAGATGGAGCCCCCTTTGTCAAGCACTAGCGTGCTAAATCTGTATTTTTCTGGGTAAGACCAGCAAATGGCTTAGTAGCCTTCTACTGTGATACCCATCTGACGTGCTGTACCAGCAATGATGTTGGCTGCAGCCTCTGGATCATTTGCGTTAAGGTCAGGCATCTTCTGCTCTACAACAGTCATGAGCTGCTCCTTAGTGAGGTGCGCTACCTTCTTCTTGTTTGGCTCACCTGAACCGGAAGCGATACCTGCTGCCTTCTTAATAAGAACTGCTGCTGGCGGCTGCTTGGTGATGAATTCGAAAGAAGCATCCTTGTACACAGTGATGACAACTGGAAGAAGATCACCTGCTTGCTTTTGAGTAGCTGCATTGAAATCCTTACAGAAAGCCATAATGTTCACACCTGCTTGACCAAGTGCTGGACCTACTGGTGGGGATGGATTTGCCTGTCCAGCTTGAATCTGGAGCTTGAGAACTTGTTTAATTTCCTTAGCCATAATTTGCTATAGGTTAGTTGTTAATTTATTGTTGTGGTTAATGATTCCGCTTTCCGCGGCTACATAATGGCTCAAACGAACCGAGAATTATAATAGAAGCTTCTTATTCGCCTTGCTCGACCTGCCAAAACTCGAGATCAACTGGAGTAGAGCGACCGAAGATGGTAACTGCCACACGAAGCTTTCCGCGCTCAGCATCAATCTCCTCTACCACACCATTCTGACTCTGGAATGGACCATCGTTCACAAGAACGGTATCCCCAACCTCAAAGGCAACTGCCGGACGAACGCTTTCTTCACGCTCCTTAATCTGAGCAAGCATCGCATCAACTTCACGCTGACGCATAGGAATGGGACGATTCTTGGTGCCAGCAAAGCCGATTACACCTTCCATCTCCTTGATGAAATACCAGGTATCCTCGACCAGCTGATCATCTTCAGTGAGAAGATTCATGTTGATAAGGATATAGCCAGGGTAAAACTTACGCTTTCTTTCGGACTTCTTACCGCGCTTCACTTCGGACACAACCTCTGTCGGCATTAGCACCTCAAAGATCTTATCGCCCATCTCTTCAGCTTCAACCTGACGCAAAATACGATTACGCACGCGCTGCTCCTGGCCGGAGAGAACGTGTACTACATACCATTGATTGCGTGGTGCTGGAATTGTTGGCATCGGTTTAAAGTAAGTATATTTGGAAAATTTCGGGAGCTAGCATTACGCCAGAACCCTGATGTGTTCTATGTTTAGCTCGCAGCCTTCGTAATGAAGATCAAAGCCTCAGACAAAAGCAAATCAGAAACAGCCACAAAGCCCGCAAGAAGAATAATCGCTATGATCACTACCACAGTAGAATCAACAAGCTCTTTATACTTCTTCAAGCCGCGTGCCTTCGGGTCAGAATCCCAAGGCCAAGTCGCCTTGCGCAACTCCGCTTTGACTTCCTCAAGGAAATTTCTGGTTTTGTTAAACATAATGGTCTGAAGATAAAAAAAGATCGAAGGTGGCAGGGGCGCAGAGACTCGAACTCTGAACCAACGGTTTTGGAGACCGCTACTCTACCAATTGAGCTACACCCCTAGAGACCTTCGATTTATTATTTTGACGGATTAGAAGGTGCCCCCAAGCTTCCTCAGAAGCACCTTCCTAAATCCAGCTTTCGAGCTTAGCACTCGAAACCCAGCGCGTCAAAATTAGTCAAGGATGTCTGCTACGCGGCCTGCGCCGACTGTACGACCACCCTCACGGATAGCGAAGCGCATACGCTTCTCCATCGCGATTTTTGTGATGAGCTCAACTTCCATTTGAACGTTGTCACCAGGCATAACCATTTCAACACCCTCAGGGAGCTTGATTGCACCAGTTACGTCTGTGGTACGGAAGTAGAACTGTGGACGGTAGTTTGAGAAGAATGGTGTGTGACGACCACCTTCGTCCTTAGAAAGAACGTAAACTTCGCCAGTAAACTTAGCGTGTGGAGTTACGGAACCAGGCTTAACTACAACCTGACCACGCTCAACGTCGTCTTTCTTAAGACCACGAACGAGGAGACCAACGTTCTCACCTGCACGACCTTCGTCGAGAAGCTTACGGAACATTTCGATGTCAGTGATAGTAGTAGTGATAGTTTCTTTGATACCAACGATCTCAACTTCTTCCATCTTCTTGATAACACCACGCTCGATACGACCTGTAAGAACGGTACCACGACCAGAGATTGAGAATACGTCTTCAACAGGCATAAGGAATGGCTGATCAACTGGACGCTCTGGCTCTGGAATGTAGGAATCAACTGCATCCATAAGCTTAAGGATGTTCTCTTTGTGAGTTGCGTCACCTTCGAGAGCCTTAAGTGCAGAACCCATAACAACAGGAATGTCATCACCTGGGAATTCGTATGCAGAAAGGAGTTCACGGATTTCCATTTCAACAAGCTCAAGAAGCTCTTCGTCGTCAACTTGGTCAACCTTGTTAAGGAAAACAACGATCGCAGGAACACCTACCTGACGAGCAAGAAGAATGTGCTCACGAGTCTGTGGCATTGGACCATCAGCTGCGGAACATACAAGAATAGCACCGTCCATCTGAGCAGCACCTGTGATCATGTTCTTTACGTAGTCAGCGTGACCTGGGCAGTCAACGTGTGCGTAGTGACGTGTCTCAGTTTCATACTCAACGTGAGCTGTGGAGATTGTGATACCACGCTCGCGCTCTTCTGGAGCACCGTCGATTTCGTCGTATGCCTTAGCTTCTGCACCACCCTTTTCAGCAAGAGTGTTGGTGATAGCTGCGGTAAGAGTAGTTTTGCCGTGGTCAACGTGGCCGATTGTACCAACGTTCACGTGTGGCTTTGTTCTTTCGAATGCTTCTTTAGCCATAATTTTAGATTAGTTTTGCGCTTTAGATTTGGGTCTTGCTGGATGCAAGAAATGGAAATCTGCAATGGAGCTCTTGAGCAGATTTGAACTGCCGACCTCGTCCTTACCAAGGACGCGCTCTACCACTGAGCTACAAGAGCAATATTACCGATTGTCGTGTACCTCCCACAACCTATTGACTGAGGAAGGCGGGGCGCAAACTAGCAACTGCCAACCATCTGTCAAAAAAAAATTACCATTCGCGCTACTTTTTTCCCCTACCCTGACAGACCTCCGCATCCCATTGCCGCATAACTCACTGGAGAACCCCCTACTTACTTACAAAGACACCCATTCTAACTAGATTTCGTTTTTTCTGTGCTAGACCGTTTGGACAAATTGATTTGTCTGCCAATTCACGCGCATTTCTTAACTGCTAACATCATTAATTCAGCGGATGATCCTACTCAATACTTAGGACAACACAGCCTGGCACAAAAAAAGCAATGAAGCCTGCGCCCCATTGCTTGATAAGCTCTTACTTGAATAATCCCCTCTATGGAACCTTCACTCCAGATGCCGCCCACTGCCACTGGCTCACAGCGCCCTTATCGATCACCGCTTTAACCTTCTGCGGGTGCTCCCCAAAAATTGTAGTTGTCTGAATCTCTACCAAACCCGTCTTCTTTACTTCACCATCCACAACAACATCAGCACCCATCGCCCAACTCAATACATCCTCAGCCGAAAAGCTTGAAACCTCGCCTGCTGCCACGCTCTTTTTCATCATTCCAATAATTGACTCCTCAGTGACTTGAACTTTGTCCTGAGATGCCTCAACGACTGCCACATTCTCTTCTTCAACAACGAGAGGCTCCGTGGCCTCTTCAATAATTCTCGGGCTTGCCTTCTCCTCTTGCTGAGCCATTTCCTGAACTACCTCTACAGGCTCAACAGCGACTTCCTCCTGCTCCACACGAACAGTTTTCTCAGCTGGCGCTTCCGCCGCAGGATCACCTGCTGGCTTCTGTGAAACAGGTGCCGGCTCCGAAACCTCAGGCTTCATGGAAGCTGGAAGCTTATCCTCAACAAAAGGAAGCACCAAGGGGTGCGCCACGTAGCCAATGGCTACGAAAATCAAAATCATTGCGAACGAAGATGCATTCATTACCAGCATCGATACCAAGCAAAGCTTCAGATACCAACCACTTTTTTTCGACCTAGCTGTCCCCCCTAGGCGAACACTTCACAAACACACGCCACAGGCATTTTCAGAACTAAGCAGTCTTGACCTTCCTCTTTCCTCTATCAGACTCCCATGCATGGCTTCAAAGCGTCTCTTCTTACTCGACGGCATGGCATTGGTGTACCGTGCGCACTTCGCGCTCATTCGCAACCCTATCTACAATAGTAAGGGCATGAACACCTCCGCAGTCTTCGGATTCATGAACACCTTGCTCGACATCCTCGACAACCACCAGCCGACCCATATCGGCGTCGCTTTCGACACCAAGGAGCCCACACCGCGCCACAAGATTTTCCCCGAGTACAAGGCACAGCGCGAAGCCATGCCTGAGGATCTCGCCAAAGCAATCCCCGAAGTCAAAAAGCTCCTCAAGGCCTTCCATATTCCGGTCATCGAACTCGATGGTTTCGAAGCCGACGACATCATCGGCACCCTCGCCCACAAGGCGGACGAAGATGGTTCCTACCACACCTACATGGTAACTCCTGATAAAGACTACGCCCAGCTCGTCACACCAACCACCACCATGTGGAAGCCTGGCCGAAAGGGATCCGATGTCGAACTTCTCGATGTCCCAGCCATCCTCGAAAAATGGGAAATCGAGGACACCAAGCAAGTCATCGACATTCTCGCCCTCTGGGGAGACGCCTCAGACAACATCCCGGGAGTCCCTGGTGTCGGCGAAAAGACCGCTAAGAAGCTCATCAAGCAATTCGGTTCCGTCGAACAGCTCCTCGACTCCACCGACCAACTCAAAGGCAAACAGAAGGAAAATGTAGAGAACAACAAGGAGCAAGCCCTTCTCTCCAAAACTCTCACCACCATCATTCTCGATGTCCCCGTTGAGACAACCTTCGACGATCTGATCCTCGACCAACGCGATGACGAAGCTGTGAAGTCACTCTTCACAGAGCTCGAGTTCAATGCTCTTGGCAAACGCCTCTACGGAAATGAATTTCAGTCCGGCCGCGGCCACAGCACCGTCGAAGTCGCCGAACAACCAGAACTCCTTCAAGCGGAGCTCAAAACTTTCTCCGACTTCAAAACAAACTACACCCTCATCAATACTTCAGCAGCTCTCGAGAAATTCGCCACCCAGCTCGAGCAACAGGACCTCTGGTGCTTCGACCTCGAAACCACCGCGCTCAATCCACGCACCGCCGAAATCCTCGGCATCGCGATTTCCTGGAAAGCGCGTGAAGCCTACTTCGTTACCCCCACCTCTGAGCTTCCTCTCACGGAAGTGCTCGAGGCGCTCCGCCCAGCCTTCCTTTCCAAAGCCACCAAGATCGGCCACAACCTCAAGTTCGACCTCTCGGTCATGCTCGCCAAGGACCTCGAAGTCGCACCACCCTTCTTCGACACCATGCTCGCCCACTCGCTTGTCGACCCCGAGCAACGGCACAACATGGACTACCTCGCCGAATCTCTCCTCGGCTATTCACCCATCAAACTCAGCGAAGTCGCTGAAAAGTTTGAGCCGAAAGAAGAAGCTGCCGACGACCTCTTTTCCTTCGCAGAAAAAAAGAAGACCAAGAAAAAAGACTACATCGACATGTCCAGCATTCCAGCCGAGGCGCTCACCGAATACGCCTGCGAAGATGCCGACATCACCTTCCAACTTGCAGAAATTCTAGCTGACAAACTCGACACCTCCGGCCAATCCGAGGTCTTCTACGAAATCGAGTCACCACTTCTCCCCGTGCTCGTTCGCATCGAAAACGAAGGCATCTCCGTCAACAAAGACGGCCTCGGCGTGATCGGCGATACACTCGCCAAGAAAATCGAGTCACTCACCGCCTCCATCTACGAGCAAGCTGGCAAAGAGTTCAACCTCAACTCACCGAAGCAACTCGGCGAAATTCTCTTCGGTGAAATGAAACTCGTCGAAAAGCCAAAGAAAACCAAAACCGGCCAATTCAAGACCGACGAGTCCACCCTCTCCGCACTCGCACCGAAGCACCCAGTCATCGCTGAGATCCTCGAGTACCGCGAAGCGACGAAACTCAAGTCCACCTACGTCGATGCCCTCCCCGAGCACATTTGCCCTAGCGATGGTCGCATCCACACCCACCTCCACCAGTTGATGACCGCCACTGGCCGTCTCGCCTCTTCCGATCCGAACCTACAGAACATTCCAGTGCGCAGTGAGGCGGGTCGTGAAATTCGTAAAGCCTTCGTCCCACGTGGCGACGACTTCACCCTCCTCGCTTGCGATTACTCTCAGGTCGAACTCCGCGTGATGGCTGCCATCGCCGGCGACGAAGCGATGATCGAAGCCTTCCAACAAGACCTCGACATCCACAGCGCCACAGCCGCCCGCGTCTACGGGGTCGGCATCGATGAAGTCACTCGCGACATGCGCGCCACCGCCAAAATGGTCAACTTCGGCATCATCTACGGCATCTCAGCCTTCGGCCTCTCTCAGCGTCTCGGTATCCCACGCTCAGAAGCTGCCAGCATCATCGAAACCTATTTCGAACAGTACCCAGCCATCAAAGCCTTCATGGAAAACACCACCGAGCAGGCGGAAAAAGATGGCTACGTCACCACGATTTCAGGCCGCAAGCGCGTCCTCCGCGACATCAACTCGCGTAACGCCTCCGTCCGCAACAACGCAGCACGCGCCGCCATAAACACTCCGATCCAGGGCTCCGCTGCCGACATGATCAAGCTAGCTATGATCAAAGTCGATGCACTCCTCCGCGACGGCAACTACCACACCAAGATGATCCTCCAGGTGCACGATGAACTCATCTTCGACCTCGCTCTCGACGAGCAAGAAGAACTCATCCCCAAAATCCTCGAGGCAATGCAATCCGCACTCCCCCTCCCACACAACGTCCCAGCAAAAACCGACGCCGGCACCGGCAATAACTGGCTCGAAGCACACTAGACAACACCGTCATCACACAACATTTCCCTAGCAACAGCCCTCACAACATTCTATGAATGCTTAATGCCCCCAACCTCAGAGTTGGCTGCCCCCCCTTCCTAACAACCCCACACTTCCTGATGATAAGTACATTCTTGCTCAACAGGCGCCTGTGTTTGGCCCTGACTCTTGGAAGTTTGATCTACTTATCATTGGACTTTATCGGGTTTCAGATCCTCAATTGTCCATTCAACACATTATTCAGTAAACCATGCCCAGGCTGCGGTATGACCAGAGCCGTCTCACACTTGCGCCATGGTGATGTTAGCCAATCGTTCCAATACCACCTCTTGGCGATCCCATATCTTTTGCTCTTCAGCCTCATCGCTCTGGCCGCTATCCTCCCATATCCCCAGAGAAATAAACTCGCCTCAGCCGTTGAAAAATCTGAAAAATTAACGCATTGGCCAGCCCTTCTCTCCCTCTCTACCATTGTCTACTTCTTGACACGGCTTATCCTTTAGAGTTATAGCTTAACCTAAGCAACCTAACAAAAATATGGAAATTCTCGCGTATCTAGCAAGTGCAGGCACCTTTGTCTGTTGGATTATGGCCCTCATCAAAATGTTTCAGAATGATAAGCTCATTTTAGCTATATTAGGCATCCTTTGCCCATTGTGGGCCTACATCTGGGGGTGGATGAATAAAGACAAAATGCCCCATTCCTCCTTTATGATCATTTGGACAATATTCTGGATCCTTGGAGGTATCTCCAGTAGGAGTCTCGGATAACCTCTTTCCTCCATCACAGATCAAGGCCTCACTTATGTGAGGCTTTTTTCTTTGCCCACTGACGACCTAACTGAGTCTCTTGCCCTCCCCCATGCTCCTTTGTTACTCTCCAACTTGTGAAAGCCCCTATACTCCTCTCTCCTGCCCGGCTCACTCTCCTTGCCCTATTCCGCAAAGTGATGCATGCCTTAATGGGCTCCTCCTCGCGTAAGCTCATCCTATTACCACTACTCCTTCTAACTAGTCTTCCCACTCCAGGTGAAGCCAGCAATGCCTCCATTGGCATCATTGAGCAACCTATCAACTTAGTTGCACAGTCAGACCCCTCAGAGATTCCCTTGGGAGCTATAACCTTCGAGGCGAACTATAACTACGGCATTCATGAGCTCATCTCGGTGCCGCGCCCCTGCCGCTTTGGAGCCATGGAATGGGCACAAGGGCTTGAGCTGAATCAAAACCTCGCCAGCGCCTTCGGCATCCTTGTCGAACCAGTCGACTCCAGCTCCGTCCCCTACGAACCAGTCAACATCCGCATCAAGCCATGGCCCAAACCCGCCTACTCGCCGTACACCAAAGAACAAGTTCTCATAGCCACGCTGCATTGCCTCATGCGCTCCACCCACGGCACCCCCGATGCACCACTTGTAATCCAAATCATCGCCGAAGACCCCAAAGACAATGAGTGGGCAAAAAAATATGCCCGTAGTTATGTCCACAAAGTCCCACCGGGATCTAACCAATATGCACCCTACTCGCTCGCCGGATCCACGCTGAAAACAAACCAGTTCGGAATCACCAGCGTCCACTTTCCACAGGTAAAAGCGAAACCACCTGCCAATCCCAACCCACCAGTCATGATAGCAGCCCGTCTCGGTGGTGCAGACAGCTTGGATGACACCTGCGCCCTCATTCCCGTCTGGGTAGGCACTACCTGGAAAAAACCACTCGATGCAAGCGGGCTTCCATCTGGCCTCCACCATGACGTCTTCATGCCCTCCACCCCAATGGCTATCGACTCCAATGTCCTTGCAAACCACCACGGCTATCTGAACTGGAGCATCCACCAAAGCGATGAAGGCTCCTCTATCAGTTGTGGCGTCGGTGATGTTGCAGAACGCGACCTTGCCGCTGCCATCTATGCTGCCATCCTAAACATCCAACCAAGCAAACAAAAGCCTCTCACAGTAAGACTAACACATCCGAATAACACCCTCGAGGAACTCCCAACATTCGCCACAACAAAAACTTGGATCAAAACCCAAGACAGACATTCAACGGGGCTCGAGTGCACCTTTACCTTGGACCCGAAAACACTCCAAATCACCACAGGCAGCCTCCCATTGATTAAAAAAGTTGAAAAAAGCAACGAAGGCCCTATCCGAATCACCAACTCCAGCCCCAACTAATAGCATCGAGTGAAACAGAATCGACGAATGGCCGGAATGAGCCTGCAGAATATCAAGGCTGAGCGTAGGGGGTGATGTGGGAATAACAAAAATGCTCTTATCTAAAACAATCCGATTTACTCGAAAATCGCATAGTGCAAACCTCACAAGACTTAACCACACTCCATGCGTCCATTCTAAGTAGAGAGATGGTATAATACCACTTCGTGATTCAAAATAACCGCCTCCGCATAGACCGCACAATCGCACCCCATTCCTATGGCTGATCCCACTCAAGCACTCGCCCAACGTATCGAATTTATCAAGGCCATCGACGGATTGAAAAATGTGCAGCGAAAAACGTACCTCTTCTCAGGTCAGCGCTATGAAAACTCTGCAGAACATTCTTGGGCAGTCTCCACCTTCGCCCTAACACTTGCTGATTACGCCCCTCCCAAGACTGACATAAACAAAGTCATCCACATGCTTCTGCTTCATGACATCGTCGAAGTCGATGCAGGTGACAGCCTCTGCTACGACGATGAAGCGAATGCGACAAAAGCCGACCGAGAACAAGCCGCAGCTCAACGCCTCTTCTCTATCTTACCCGATTCCCAAGCACGCCACTTCCGTCAACTTTGGGACGAATTTGAAGCCGAGGAATCAACCGAAGCCCAATTCGCAGCAGCATTGGATCGCATGATACCTATGCTCCACAACCTCCACACCCATGGCCGCGCATGGCTAGAAAACCATGTCACGCTCCAGCAAGTGCTCGACAAAAACCAGCACAAGATATCCCGAGCTAACCCCACCCTCTGGAACTACCTCGAGCCCCAATTGCTCAAGGCCAAAAGTCTCGGCTGGCTGGCCTAGCCAATACAACTAATCCAGCAACAGCCGATCATGAGGCCTCAGAGAGCTATCATCATTCAGATAGCACTCAGAACTCACTTTTCATTTACTTTTTTCTCGAGAGGCTTCCCTTGCGCCCCGTCGCATCCGTGACTGCCATGGGGTCATTCATCCTCTTCATTTCATCCAAAAGCTGCGTACGCAGTTGCTTGATGCGTGGTGCCTGTTCTGGGTCTTTCGCGAGATCTTTCTCTTCGAACGGATCCGCCTTGATATTGAAAAGCTTCTCCACCTCGATGCGCGGATAGCTGATGAGCTTGTATTCCCCTACTCGAATCATACGCTGGTGATTGGTGTAACAACTATAGATCTGCTCACGTGCTCCGTCGCCCTTGATCACTGGAATCACTGACTTGAACTCCACCCCATCACTCTCTGCACCCGCGAGAGCGAGGCTCGTGGCCATCGCATCTTGCAAGTAAATCGGAGCATCCACTGACTTCCCCTTCGGGATGCCTGGGCCTGAAATAATCCATGGCACACGCACCGAGTGGTCATACATGTTTTGCTTTCCTAACAAGCCATGGTGCCCACAAGCCAGACCGTGATCTGCTGAGAAAATAATTATGGTCTTGTCGGCCTTACCTGACTTCTCAAGCTCATCGAGAATACGCCCGATCTGTGTGTCCATATGCGAAATCAACGCAAAATATTCAGAGCGATTGACCTGCACTGAATATTTGGTGCGCGGAAATGGCCCAAGCTTTTCATCGCGAATCCGGTTGCTCCCGATCTCATGTGGATAAAGGTCCATGTAGCTGCTAGGCACCGTGATGTTCTTGTATGGATACATCTTCTGATAGGACTCAGGTGCTTGGCGTGGATCATGTGGCGCATTGAAACAAAGCGCCATAAAGAAGGGTTTTTCATCGCTCTGCACTTGCTTAAAGAATGATGTGGCGTCGTCAGCAAGCACCTCACTCCAGTGCTTCCCCCCTTTCCAAAAACCTTGTTTGCTCTTATCGAATGGAGACCAATCATCTTGGCCTGGCGTGAAATTACGATTGTAGCGTTCCTTGGTTTGGTTAGGCATCCCGCCCCGAACATTCCTCACATGGTTAAACACCTGCTTTGGGAGTGAAGCCGACCCCACATGCCACTTGCCCGCAAAATAGGTCGTGTAGCCCGCCTTATTCATGCGCTGAGGCCAGAACTTTCCAGCTCCAGCATGGTCACCAAGCTTGGTCGTCTTAGCATTCCAAATCTGCTTGCCTGTCATGAGCATCGTGCGCGACGCCACACATACCGCGCCATGCCAAGCCCCAGAGTTATAGGCATATGTAAACTGGGTGCCTGATGCTGAGAGTTTATCAAGATTAGGGGTCTTCACCTCTTTGTTGCCATACGCACCCACACAGTCGTAGGCAAGATCGTCGGCAAAAATGAAGAGGATGTTTGGTTTTTCCGCAGCCTGCATCGACACAAGCGATGCTGCCATTAGTGATAGAACGTGTTTCATAGATTATTGCGTTTTGTTTTTCTTAGATATTTTCGATTCCTTTTGCGTAGTTTTTTCCGAGCCGCCTGGATTATCTGGATGCCCTTTCTTGTGAATTTGACTGGGAGCCTTTGAAACCTTTTCCCAGCCCACTAACTGCAATCGCTCATAGCGTGGGTCCTGGTCCTTCATCGGGAATTTTTCAATCTGGGCGATCAAAGCCTCGCACACACCTTTATACTCTGGGTCGTTGAGCAGGTTATTCTCCTCCGCCATGTCCTTGCTGAGATCGATCAGCTTCTGAGGCTTTCTATCAGGACCAATGAAGAGCTTATAGTTCTCGTTGCGAATCACCCGATCGCGAAAATAGAAAACATTCTCCACTCCCTGCTCCGTCAGCTTCGCTGGATGGCTTCCCATACCTAGAATCCAGTCACGGCTGCTCTTTTCGGCTTTTCCTAAAAAGACATCTTTCTGTGAGACACCATCGTAGGTGTAGCCAGCTTCCATCTTGCCTCCGGCAAACTCCACAAACGTCTGGTGCATGTCCGCAAAGTCAATCAAGGCCTCGCTCTGCTTGTCGCTAGGTACGAGCCCTGGGCAGCTAACAATGAATGGTGTGTTCACACCGTTTTCAGTCGTCTTCGCTTTTCCCCCCCTCACCATACGGCCATTCATCTGATTAGAAATCCCCCCAGAGGTGCCATTGTCACAAGTCCACACGATGATAGTATTCTTGCGGATCTTTTCCTGCTCTAACTTCTCCACAATCTTGCCAAGCAAATGATCAGTATACTCCACCATAGCCACGTGCTTCTCTAACTTCGTCTTTGCTCCCGGCTTTAAGGGTGTGTGGACAAGCGGCCCGTGAGGAAGTGCCATCGGGTAGTAGATGAAGAATGGCTTTTCCTTGTTAGCTCCAATGAAATCGATGACGAACTGATTGTAGATATCTGGGCCAAACTTACCCATGTAGGTCCTGCTACCGTCCTTGGTATGAATGTATGGGTCCCAGTATCGCTGGGTGCTTATCTGCATGTGCCCCTTCTCCTCTGAGCCCTCAGCCCCAGTCCACATACAGAACGCATCAAAGCCATGCTTCACCATGGCATCTGGATGCACTCGGAAATCGTTAAGCTGCCACTTACCCGCAACACCAGTGGCATAGCCCGCGGATTTCATGCTGCGCGCTACCGACGGGTTCTTGGTCCAATCAAAATACCCATGACCCCAGCGTGGTGCATCCCAGTGGTTCACCCACCCGTTACGGAACGGATACTGACCAGTCATAAAGCACGCACGACTCGGTGTGCACTGTGGCATCGAATACGCATTGTGAAACTGCATCCCGCTCTTCGCTAAGCGGTCAATGTTAGGAGTCTTGATGTTCTCACCACCATAGCAGCTCAACCATTCTTTCCCAAGATCGTCGAGTAAGATGAAAATAATGTTCGGTTTGTCCGCTGGCTCTCGAGCTTCAAGCTGTGAGAAAACCGCCGTGGCCAACGCAATTGCTATCCAAAGTGCTTTCATTATTTCCCTCCAGTTTTGCTCTTATTTCCCTTCTTACCACCCGTCCCTTTCTCTCCGTATGGCCACTTAAGATTGGCTCGATCCACTGACTTTGTGCCATACTCAGCACCATCGAAGCTTTCCTTCACAGATGCCAACCACACCTTGTAGTCGGCTTCTAACTTCTTCAGTTCTTCAGGCTTCTCCGCTGCAACATCTCTTTTTTCGTAGGGGTCATTCTCCATGTCATAGAGCTGGAATGGCTTCTGTGCATAAGAGACAATCTTGTACTTTTCATTGCTGAAAGACACACGATTTGCATAGAGAAAGCCCAGCTGCTTTTTACGCCGTTCTGACTGCCCTTCAATCAGTGGCATTAAGCTCTCACCATCCAGCTCCAACTTAGGCTGAGGATGCTCCAAGCCCATGGCATCCAGCACGGTCGGCAGGTAATCTGAAGTCACACAGGGCATGTCAGTCTCGCGGCCTTGCTTAATCTTCGCAGGCCAGATCAGAAGACCTGGTACACGCACGCCACCCTCGTAAAGGTCGCGCTTGCGACCTCGGTAGGGGCCCGCACTGCCGTTGTCAGGGCGGTCCTGGCTCTCTGGCCCATTATCGCTGCAGAACCAAATCATGGTATTCTCATCCACGCCTTTAGTCTTCAAATGCTCTCGAAGGCGCCCAATCTGCTCGTCGAGCGCTGTGATGCATCCAGCATAGTTGCGCATATGAATCGGTTGATCTTTATACATCTCTTGGTGCTTGGGCCCCGCCACACAAGGAAGATGGGGAGCGTGAAACCAAATCACGGAGAAGAAAGGCTTTTTCTCCCGCACCGCCTTATCGACGAATGGAAGCACACGATCCATGATCACCTTACTGTCATCCCCATTCAAATGGTCGGTGACTTTTTGCCCTTCGATATCCCAGTAAAATGTCCCGTAGGGCTCAGTCTCTTCCCCCTCTTTCACATACTCCCAACCAAGTTTCAGGCTCTCGCCCTCATCAAACTTCACAGGCTTCACCATAGGGTCGTAGGTCGGAACCTTTGACTCAGTCACAAAAGCAGTGTCATATCCGTGTAGCTTCGGCGGGTTGTAGTCCTTCGTGTTACCAGGCTTACCTCGGTTCGCATCCTTCTCAGTATGCGTCAGTGTGCCCAGATGCCACTTGCCGAAATGGCCTGTGGCATACCCCTCATTTTTCAATACCTCAGAGAGTGTCACCTCCTCTGGGCGCAAAAAGCCAGAGTTTGCTGTAGGTACTCCCGTACGGAATGGATTACGGCCAGTCAAACAGCTCGCACGTGTCGGCGAACACACCGCCGATGCCGAATAAAAGCGATTCATTTTCAAGCCCTCTTTCGCCATCTGGTCAAGAGCCGGGGTTTTGATGACTGTGCTGCCATTATACCCAGTATCTCCCCAACCGAGGTCGTCACACATAATCAAAATCACATTAGGTGTCTTCTCAAGTGCGTAGAGCCCGCCCCCAGATAACAGGAAAATTGTAGCACATAATAAATGTCTCATCACCCCAATGAAGCGCAAGCTGCTCACCCGATTGGATGCCAAGATTAAAAAAAGAGGATTTTTTTGAACTATCTCCAAAACATCTCCCCATAGCCTGTCCATACCCACACCTACTCGTGCCCGCTTGACTGTTGCCACATCTTCCCCTCACCACCAATGCCCACATCGCCAAGACTCCATACAGAAAACCATCTCCCATGCCTACTCCTCAACCAAAGGAGCAACATCATGCACCTCAAATTGCTGAGTAAGCAAGGCCACCTCGTCCACAGACAATAAGCGACTATCGACAATCACACGTTCAATACCATAGCCCTGCATCATCTCACAGCGAGTCTTGTTAATCTGATTCACCGAACACCCCAATAGGTTCAGTGTTGAAAATCTCAGGTCGTGAAATTGAATAAACTCAAAGAAGAGCGTATTACTCACATCAATGTGATCCGCTTCAAATGGAGCTAAAATATTATACCCCTCACCGTAATGATTGCGAAAATTACGATAAGGCCTTCCACTGAGGTCTAACTTCCCTCCCTCAAATGAGATGAACTCCTGATGACGCTCGTGGTGCCAAATCCGATTATTCATATTGAGCATGACGGTTGCTAAAGGCCGATATCCGTCCACTGGGGAGCTCGGGTCGCGTTGAAACTTCATGTAGCGCTCATACATGTTGAAAATCACATCCGCATGCCTCGCTCCCATTCTGCTCAGAAGCTCAGACAAACCTTTATCGTCCAAGTAATCCGCATCACCTTTTAACTTCTTCCCTAACTGCGCTAAACGATAATAGTTCGATTTCTCCCTCACCTGGCTCGCTTCAAAACTCCGTAGTGCTGCGTCAAAATCCTGCAACACAAAATGCAAAACACCCTTACGCTTCAACAAAGCTTTCAATTTCTTTTGGTCAGTCTCGCTGGCAATCGCAGAATCTAACAACTCAACCTTGCGCTGTGCGGAGCTCACATCGCCAGACTCTAACACATCTTCAAGAAAGCCCTCAACATTCTCGCGTAGCCGCGCACTCACATCTTGCTCGTCCTTCAGTAATCTTAAATTCTCCTCTGCTACACGTTGCGCCTCCTCAGCATCCTTTTTAGCACCAACTGCTTCTTCTCTCGCCATGACCGCCTTGGTCCGCTCCATCGAAATGTGTGTGAAAGCAAACCCAACAATGCCTGTGATTACAGCCATACTCGCAGCGAGTATGGCCACAGTTCTCTTGTGCCGAATCAACAAAAGTTTCAACTGCTTGAGAAAGCCTGCGTCCTCAGCCTCAGTAGCATAGCCCATGCTATACTTCTCCAAGTCCTCCTTCAAGGCCGCCACTGATGGATAACGATCATCTGGGTTCACAGCCAAAGCCTTCATCACCAAAGCCTCTAACCCTGGGGCAATCAGTGCTCTATCTAGACGTTCATTCGGCGAATCAACAACTCCTTCCTGCGTTTGCTCTAACACACGATCAACACTATCGCCTTCAATAGGAGCCCCCCCTGTGAGACACGAATACAATATAGCACCCAAAGCATAGACATCGCTACGCTTGTCTTTCTCCATGTTTGGGCGGGCTTGCTCGGGGGCCATGTAGCCAGGCGTCCCCTTTATCACACCACGCAGAGTCGCATGATTCAGCTCGTTCGGGTCAACCTCATGGTAAATATCCTCATCGTCCTCAACCAGAATCTTAGCCAGTCCCCAGTCCATGATAATCACCTCACCATACTCCCCCACGTGGATGTTCTGCGGCTTCAAGTCTAAATGCACCACATGCTTCGAGTGTGCATAATCCATCGCATCGCAAACCCTTGTGAAAATAGATAGTAGCTCATCCCTCACTTCCCCCCTCACTGTTGGATCACCAGAATACGCCTGCTTGATAACCTCAGCCAAGGTGCGTCCCTTGAGTAACTCCATAGTAAAATAAGGCTCCCCACCTTCACCAATTCCCATGTCGTGAATCGTTACAATGTTGGGATGTTCTAACAGAGAGGTCAACCGAGCTTCTCGCAAGAAGCTCTCTACACTCTCCTTAGTCTGAGCATCGACCATTTTGGCCATTGCTACGTAGCGATTGGTTTTCAACTCTCGAACCTTATAGATCAGCTTCATAGCCCCCTTACCAACCTGTTCCACTAGCTCATACTCAGAATCTAAATCGCTAAGATCTTTTTGTATCGGAAACGAAAACTCGAGATCTTCAGCCGAAATATCCTCCTCCGACATCGTAAAAAACGATGTCAACCCCTCATCAAGACGGCGAAAAAATTGCTCATTGTCTTGCTTATCATCTGACGAACTCATGACATTTTACTATAGGCACGCACGTAGACTCAGCTATCATACCTCTATAGCCGCACATATCCGTGACGTTTCCATACTAATGCAACCGACCTACTCAACAAGTTATACTTTGCTGGAACGAGCAAAAGATCAGAACGATTGCCAAGCTTGGGAAGAGCTCATCAACAACTATCGTAAATACATCTATGTCGTGATCCGCTCCATGAATGTCAATCATTCGGATAGCGACGACATCCTCCAACAAGTGCTCGTAGAGCTCTGGAAATACCTGCCAAAATACGAACGCAAAGACGAAAAAATAAAGTTCCGCGTTTGGCTCGCTAAAATAACGCGCAACCAAGTCATCAGTTTCGTGCGTAAACAAAAGTCACACCTAAAGAAGTGTGAAGGTGCAAAGCACGAACTCGAATACCTTGACTCAATCGAGACTCCAGAAATTGATCGTATCATCGACCAAGAATGGAAACTATTCCTCACCAATGCAGCAATGGAGAAAGTTGAGACACATTTCAGCGCCCCAGCTCTCGAAGCATTCAGGCTGTTCCGCCAAGGCCAATCACCCATAGAGATCGCTTCAAAGATCGGTGTCAAACCTGACTCCGTCTACAAATACATCAGCCGTATCAAACTCAAGTTATTCCAAGAAATCCAAGACTTAAAAAAAGAATTAGACTTCTAACCCTAGTGTACTGTCACAAAGCAATGGCGGCTCCCAAACGCTCGGCTAGACGGCCTATCCCCATGAGCCATTCGACTCATGTCGGAGATTATGCCATTGAGCGAGACGGAATGGACGAATGGTCGGAATGAGCTTGCAGAATATCAATGCGGAGTGAAGGCCTCCCGCATGCGCGGAACAACTGAATGGCAACGATGTCATTCGGTAAGATAATCCGATTTACTCTAAAATCGCGAAGCGCAAACTTCACAAGACTCAACCACACTCCATGCGTCTATTCCGAGTCGAGAGATGAGATTATTTCTCAGAGATCATGTAATAATTCAGGCGGCCGTCACATACGGTAATACACCTATGATGATCCTACCCACCCTACGTAAACTGTCCCCCATCCTCCTGCTGGCACCTCAACTGACGGTTGCCGCAGAATCCGACGACTTCCAAATCGACTCATGGATCGAGCAACAAGGCACACGCATCGACCTCAAATCGTGGAAAGAATACAACCCCAGCCCCCACCGCAGCTACTTTTCACCCACCTCCACCGATTGTACCAAACGCTGGTTCATCAACCTTGGTCCACTGGGTATCAATACCCTCATGCACGATCGTTCGTGGGGAATCTTCCCAGCTCAAAAAGAGATTTTCCCAACAGCACTCACCGATAAACACGGACTCGCCTTCAATGCCTTTGAAGTCAATATTGCCAAACCCAACTCCCCCGCTGAGGGAAAACTCCAACCTGGAGACCTCATCCTTGGCCTCAATAATCACCCCTTCCTGGCTGCTCAACACTTCGACTTAGGCAAGCCAGTCGATAACAAAACAAAGCGAGGGCTCGAATTACATGCCGGCGCCCTCATCGATGCTGCTGAATCCCAAGGGAAAATCCTCGTCAATGTACTGCGCCTCCCTGAAGCTCTGAAAAAGAAACCCTTACCAAGCAACAGGACAGTTAAGCAAGTAGCACGCCATGAAATAAACGGCAGCACAAGCATCGCCATCCCTCTTCCTAAAAATGCAGACCTCTGCTTCCTCAGCACCGAGGGCAAACGTAAAGGACTCAAGTGCGAAGACCTCACCCTCGTCAACAACGACGGCCTCGAAGTGCCCGTCGACTTAGGTGGAAAACGCGGCGCCGGTAACCTCATCGGTAGCCAAATCGAAATCCCGGCTGGTGAATGGACGCTCAAAGGAACTATCGAGTCCAACGCCCCACTCACCCTAGTCACTAACATCCTCCCCAAACCGACTCTACCAGAATCCTACACCCCCTACCTCAAACGCATCGAACTCACCCTCCCAAAAGTCGGCAGCTTCGGTTCCTACTTCGACCCACTCAGCGCAAAGGCCAAAAACTATGCCGCCATCACCGCTCACCGAATCGCCATCCAACAGGAAGATAATGGCTCATGGAAAGCAAGTTCCTACGCCTCCCCATCTTTCTACACCTCCATCTGTGGCATCGCCCTCCTCTCCACCGATGACCCACAGTACGACTCGCATATTAAAAAGGCCGCTCATTATGTAGCCTTGGCTGGCGAACGCGATAAGTGGACCTATTCAAATGGAATGTGGCTGATCTTCCTGGCAGAATACTACCTCAAAACCGGAGACGCCGAAATCCTTCCCGCTTTGAAAATGCATGTCGCAAACTGCCGTCGCTTCATCATGTCCGATTACACCTCAGGCCATAGCTTTGCCCAGCCTGGCTACGGTGGATCTGGCTACATCGGTGGTGGTGGCGTCATTGCTTGCGCCCTTGCTGTCGCTAGCCACACCCCTGCCATGAATGATGAAGACAAAGCAGTACTGGATAAGATGTTAGTTCGCGTTCAGGAAATTGCCGCGGGCGGTGTCGTCCCATACGGTCGCTCAGGTAAATCAAAGCACGCCACAGCAAAGACTGGCCAGGGTGGCTCCTGCGGCTCCGGCCCATACTTCATCGCTTCCCTCATCAGAGGTGGCGCAGAAACCTTCACCCAAAACGCAAAATCACGCTATAGCTCCGCCCCGTACGGCTCGGCAGAAAATGGTCACGCCACACAAACCCTCCACTTCTTCTGGTCACTCATGTCCTCAGCAAATTGTGGTGAAAAAGCCCACACTGATAGCATGAGCGCCTTCCTTTGGAGGTTCACCAATATGCGCGAAGCCGACGGCTTCATGAATAAAAATAACTACCGCACCGAGTACCACAATGGCGACGGTGTGATCGGCGAACCCTACTGGAGAACTGCGGCCTACCTCACGCTTATGAATGCCCATAAGCGCAATCTCGCCATCACTGGAAAACCCAAATACCAACATGCCCCCCGCACTAAGGAACTTGTCTTCCACGTCGACAAGGCGTTGCTCAACGATGCCCTTCGCTCTTGGGCTCTCGTCGAGTCATACCTCGGTGACTCCGCCACACCAGCCTTCCAAAACACTCTCAAAAAACTCCGAGCCCTCGAATCAAATGAACAACTGGGCACCACACTCAGAGACCTCCTCAAAGCCGAAGCTCCAATCGCAGCCAAAAGCTTACTCACAGTCGAAAACCTCCACGGCCCCATCAGTGCAGGACAACTCGCCGAAACCTTGCTCGGCATCTCACTCGAAGCAAGTTGCACTCCAGTAGCCGCCACTGCCCCCAGCTCAAAGGATAAAAAGGCCGATAAAAAAGCACAAAAGCTCGCTGAGAAAAAACAAAAAAAATTGCTCTCATCCGGTAAACTCAAGGAAATCAACCACGCCCTGCGCCTCCAGCCCTTTACTCGCCTCCAAGCAGATCGAGACTCAAGCTCTAACGCCCTGAGCTCCAGTCTCTTCAAGGTCGGAAATATGCAGATCGAACTCGCAGACCCAAGCAAAAAATACTTCTCCTCCATCATCCGCCACACCCCCGACCTGAATGCTGGAAGTATGACCTCAAAAGATAATGCCATCCCTGCACTGGCGACCTTCCCATTCCATGTCGATCAAAAGGCCACTCTCAAAGTCAAAGTGAGCTACCAAGTAGAAGGCATCCCTATCAGCTATGTCACTGACATGCCAATCCCCGCTCTCGAAGCGAGAAGTTATGTCCCTGAACTCACGCAAATCCCTGTTGTCGGCACCGTCATCGACGATTACTCAGGCTCCTACTCTCCAAATATTCTCCTAGAAACTGGACAAGTCGTAGGCTGCGAACAACGCGTAGCTCCCGCCCCCTACCTTCTCAAAGGCGACACATACCGCTTCATGGTTAGCCACGGTAGTGTCTGGGGACACGACCTTCGCTCCGCTACCCCACTTAACTCCAGTAAGCGAGTCATCAAAGTCGCTTCCATTCAAGGAGCCAAAGACACAAACACCCTCACCGATAATAACTTCGAAAAAGGTATCAAACTCACTAAAGGCTCACACACATTGACCTTCAAATTTGATTCCCCACAAACCATCGAACGTAGCTATCTGAAACTCGACCTCGTCTCTAGCCCCGCCAGAGCTGAAGCCAACTTCATTCTTGAAGCCAAAGTTGGTGACACCTGGACCCTCCTGCGCAAAGGTAAAAATACCGGACTCATGCCCAATATTGTCCACACCTCAGACACTGTTAGACTGACAATCGATGTCCACAAAGACATCGAGCTCAAAGAAGTCCACTTCATCAAACCTCCAAACCAATCCCCCCAGCAATTCTTCAGCTGGTAATACCATTGATCGAAACGGAGTGGACGAAAGATCATCCGATACACTCTGAAATCGCGCAGCGTAATATCACAAGACGGAACCAAACTCCATTCGTCTATTCCGAGTCGAGAGATGATATAAGACCACGGGTGACACGCCCCCCACTCTTTGAACCCCATAAAAAAAGCCACGCAGCCCTCAGCTGCGTGTCTTTTTTCTCTATAACTCTATTGGCAACTGCACTGAATCAGCGGTTCACCATTTTCAGTAAATGTAGGACTCAAAGTATAGGTCCCGCCACTTGGACAAACCGGCTTATCTGCCAATGGCGCTCCCCCTCCTACTAACATACTCCATTTCAATGGGTCACCGACCTCATGACCATTGATATTCTGAACAGCCCTGGCTGCTTTCGTCATGGAACTCATGTTAATCTCACAAGCCGCTTTGTTCGCGCTATCACGGTAGTAACTAGCTCCAACAAACAGAGTCGATGTCGTTGCAAGACCAACTCCCATAGTCGTCATAGTCCCTGCTGTGCCAACCAAATTCACCGGCGAATTCACAACATGTAACGACCCCTTATCCTGGAAGCTAACCACATAGAGAGTTCCTGTTTCAGTCACTCCTGATCCCGACAACTTATCTAACAACATCTTCACTGCTGGACGCGCTACCTCCTCGTCCTCAATCTGAGGAACCACTAAAGCTTGAGATAAGTTCACAACGGTACTTGATAATGTGGGAGACACATACACCATGTTAGAGAAATGCTCAGGCAAACCTTCACTAAGCTTCACTACCGCCTTATCTTGAGACAAATTAGGAACCTCGCCCTTCTTTGCGCTCAAACACAAATCGATGTACTTCTGGCTGGAGCCAATCAATATCTGATGCGTCTCTGCATTATATTGTAGTACTGGTTGCCATGGACCCATCGCCTCAGGTGAAACCAACGACTCCACACTACCATTCTCAGAAACCTTCATGCCCTGCTCTTCAATCAAGGGCTTGATGATCTGCCAAATCGGTTCCGCATTTGTAACGGAAATCAAAAGCTCACCACTAATCGGCATCCCCGGCGCAGCATCAAAACCCTTTGGCGATAAATCAGCGATCAAACTAAAGCGCGAATTGATTTTCTTATAATTCTCGTTGTAGAGAGCCATCATTGGCTCCTGCGCTCCTTGTTGCGCCTGCATGGCTTTCACCATCTCTCCCACCGGCCCCAATGCTGCGTACATTTTCTCTTCAGCTTCCGGATCATAGGAACCATTCATGTGCATCTCTAACACAAGGTCCGCCCCCGCCGGTGCTAACTCCATCGCCACAGATGGCTTTGCCTCTCCATACGCCAGCGCATACATCGACTTCTCACCTGGCATGTACTGGTACGACCTATAGTGAATGAACCCATCACGCTGGCTCGCACTGCTCCCCGATGCTTTAACCGCATCAAGTGTAAAGAGCTCAGCGAGCTTCTTGGCATCTACACCTTTGAACTCAGTGTGCTGATCGAGAAACTCAACCACCATATCTAACACACCAGTGTAGATGGAGTTCTTCGCGCCTTGGTCGTTGTATTCAAAACTCAACCCTCCCATCTCCAGCTGCTTTGCCACAGCATTGAAGTGAGCTGACTGCTGTTTAGCCATAGGATAGGCACTCTCAGCCTTCACTCCTCCGACCATTGCAGACACAGCCACCGCCGTGCCCCCGACTCTCTTAAGCAAACGATACTTCGTCATATTCGCTAGGCATCTAGCATGCCCACACATGTGCGACGAGCAGAAAATCCACCTACTCGCCTAGACTCTCAGCTAGGTCACGTGACTTAACATAACAGGGACGCCTCTTGAGTGCCTCACCTAGCACTTCTTTCGCTTCCTCCTTCTCGCCCTTCTTTACTAAATACCTCCCATAGCGAAACTCCACCGGATAGAGGATGTCTGGTGGCAAAATGCGCGAGCCCACCTGCTGGGACTCGATCGCTGACTTGAACCAATTAGATGCCAAGCCCTCACCTTCCGACACCAAAGCTGTCAGTTCCTTGTGTAAAGTCACTAACGAGCTCAATGCTCGGATAAAGTCTGCAAACTCATAACTGTTAGCCACCTGAGACTGCATCGACTGCATCTCCGCTAACATCAATGCTAACTTTCCATGCGCCACACGCGCCTTCTTGTTGTCATCAGCTTCAATCAGTTCCACCGCATCACAATAAAGCTGATACGCCACAATGATCGCACTGTATGGATCCATACTCCTGCGCTCAGTAGTCAATGGCGCCGGTAGCACCTTACGGGCTTCTTTATAGCGCCCTTGCTCCATCATCGACTTGAATGGCATCAACTTCCCATACCACTTCTGCGTCAAGGCCCCATTTGAATACTCTCTCTCTTTAGGAAACTGGTATGCATTCACCTTTGCAATAAGACTATCGGCCTTCTTGTAGTTCTTTTGCTGGAGATAAAGCGCTGCCAAACTAAGCTCACAGCGTAAGCGTCCCTCATTATCCGCAAGCCCCACCCCGTCGCGTTCCTGCCACTGCACGTATCCTTCAATCGCTTTCTTGTATGCAGCTTCCGACTTCTCCACTTCACCACTACGCATCGCAATATAGCCTAACAAAGAATACCAACTCGGCACTTTCCCCTCGCTCAACTCAATCAATTGCTCGGCCAAGGGCAATAACTCCCCCTTGAAGTCAACTGCCTGATAGGGGGCCTCAGCCTGCACCATCACCAAAAAATTTGCGACCATCGGATCTTGAGGAAGTTGCTCAGATAGCTTTCTGAACGTTGCAATAGCCTCTCTCTGGGCTAAACGAGGATTCCCTAAAGCGTTATACCCTCCTCGCCCTAGAAAGGTCGCCAATAACTTCGCCTGAATATCGTTCGGGTAATCCTTCGCTAACTGACGAAACACTCTAACACTATTCACCACCCCATTGGCTATCAACTCAGCCACCCCAACAGCATACATCCGCTCGTTCTCAGGATAGTAGAACTCACCATCCACCTTGAATTCCGCAAGCGTCAACATCCTATTATACGCACGAGCCCTCTGCTCATGAAATTCATGCTGAGGGTTCGTCAGCGATAACACCATCCCACAGTATGCCATCAAACATTGGGAATCCGCCTGTACCGCTGCACAAAAATGCCGATAGGCCTCAAAATCCCACGAAGCATGAATCAATGCAAACCCCTGACGCACGTGCTCCTGAGCCTCTAAGCTATTAGAAAATACTAAAAGCCCAGGCTCTCCCGCCTCAGGTAGGAAGCTCGGCTTCGCTAATGCAGCCACTGGTGCCGCAATCAACCCATTAACATCAAACCCCTGCGCTTGCTCCTCTGAGTCGCCCCCTCCAGCTTCCTCAGCGTTCAGAGTTGGTAGTATCGCTAAGCCACATGCCAAGATCCATTTCATACGAGCGACTATCCACCATTCAGCCGATCAATCAACCCACAATCCCAGAGATCCCCCATCATAAATCAATCACAAACCCACCTCTGCTCGTCACTGCCTTCGCCACATCAATGTGTACCCAACGTAATTCATAGCGTGCTCCCCAAGAATCGCTCACTGCCAACTCATTGGTCTGCTCGTTATAACCAATGATCATACAAATGTGGTGGTTACTTTCATTATGCTCCATCCCCGGTGCCACCTTATCTGCCTCTTCTTGCAACTGCGTAGCCCAAGCCGTGTAGTCATCGACACTCCCTCTCTCTCTAGTCCGCTTATTTGCCAACTGATTGTAGCTCTCCAAACTTCTCATCTGCCAGAGAATCGGCACTCCTTTGTCGATATATTGCTTCACTCGACGCATCTTGAGGTCTTTATCTAAATCTAGATCCTTAATCCTGCGCGCCTTGCTTCTCACAATGCGCTTACAGCTATCTGCTAACAACATCGTGTTAGTTCCGCCACCTGGATTGGTTGCTGAGGTCGCTAATAAATACATGTCAGCTGGGACTAGCATGTAGCGCATCGCTCGCTCGAATGTCGCTGGCGCACAGTACCCTTTAGGCCCCTGATCAACCATCGGAATATTGCGAATCACCACATCTCCATTGTCACTCTTCTCCACATTCTGAGAGACAATTTTCTTCAAATCCGCGTCTTTCACAAAGGCTACTTTACCTTCCAAATCAGCATTCTTCTTGGGAACTACCAAAACACTCACGTATTCCTCATCCTTCTCCGAAAGTAAAAATGCATGATTGCCAAAGTCCCATCGCCGCACTCGACGCCTATCTTCCTTCTCCCCGTAATATTGCTTCTCCGCTTCCCCAAGCACCCCCGTCAGAGCCTCGCTAATCAACTCAGCATCCAACTTAATCGCCTCCTCTAAGCTCATTGGTGGCTTCTTGTCCGGATGCATCTTTTTGAAATGATTCTCAGCACTTCCAGCTGTGCTCCCATAATCTCCTTTGTTCGCAAAGACTAAGGACAAGTGACTCGTATTGCCATCAGCACCTCCGTACAAAGTCGCAGAATACGGATGCGCATTCAAAAACTGATAACTACTCGGCGTGTAATAGCGAAAACTGCTCGATTGGTTGGTGCTCGATTCCTTGGGCCACTTGATACGCGCCGCCACCTCGCCAGCTTGCTGGTCCCACAAGTCACTCCCACCCTCAAAAAGACGGTGCCCTATCACCTTATTTAAGGCCTCATTGACCCCAGCACTCTCCTTTTCCTTTGCTGCTAATTGAGCGCGGACCCGCTCCACAGATGCAGCCGTCAAACTACTCGGAGCCACCGAAAATACCTTGCCCGCCTTAGTCTTAAACTTCAACTGCTTCTCGTTCATCGAGACCACCTCAACCTCCAAACTCTTGCCCGACTTCTTCTGAGTCACTTCTACCCACTCCGCCGCCAACATCTCTCCAGCCGCCATCCCAACCATCCCTGTGGTCAAAATCACTCGAAACTCCCATGACTTGATAAACGATTCTCTTAACATCTCTGGTGGCTCAATTGTTTAGGTACTTAGCGTCAGCTGCAGCAAAATTATTCCAATTCCAGAATTTTTCTAGTCCAAGCAAACTGACAACACCACTAAATCAAGCTTTTCTCGACACTAGGTCAATCACCATCTAACATTGAGCCCATGAAACTTGGTCTTATCGGATGTGGAAAGATGGGTCGAGCCTTGCTCGAAGGCGCGTTGCAAGCTGGCATTGTCAAAGCAAAAGACGTCTCAGTCTCGTCGCGCACCACCGAAACCCGTGAATCACTCGCCAAGGACCTCGGAGTCAATGCCGTCAGCTCAAATACCGACCTCTGTGCCCAGTCCGATGTCGTCTACATCTGCACAAAACCCAACATCACCCCCATTGTTCTCCTCGAGCTCAATGAATCCGCTGAATGTCTCGATGGCACCCTTCTCATTTCCACCGTTGCAGGCCTCACACTCGCCACGATTGAACAGGCCCTGCCTGACTCCGCCCGCGTCGTACGCTGCATGCCCAACACACCCGCGCTAATCGGCAAAGGCGCTGCGGCATACACCCTCGGCTCAAACGCTACAAGCACAGACGCCGCAACCACATGCTCCCTCCTCGGCGCAGCAGGATCCGTCATCGAAGTCCCTGAATCACTCATGGATGCCGTCACGGGAGTCTCAGGCAGCGGACCCGCCTACGTCTACACCTTCATCGAAGCAATGGCTGACGCCGGCGTGCTCAATGGACTCCCGCGCCCACAAGCACTCGAACTCGCCACCCAAACCGTCCTCGGAGCCGCCTCAATGGTCGCTGAAACTGGCCTCCACCCAGCCATCCTGCGCGATATGGTCACCTCCCCCGGTGGAACTACCATCACCGCAGTCCAAGCCCTCGAAGCAAATGGCTTCCGCGCCGCAACCATGGCCGCCGTCAACTCGGCTACCCAAAAAGCGAAAGAACTGGGACAAAAGTAGCGTAGCTGACAACACAAGATGGACTTGACAAGTCCCTCTCCAGCACCGCGAATGCATTTGCATTTCAGCCTCACCCAAATTAGTATAATAATTATGAACACACCACTTTCCTTCGTCTCATTGCCCCAAGGCGGCGAGATGATCATCATTTTCATCATTATCCTCCTCCTTTTCGGTGCTAAGAAGCTGCCTCAGCTTGCTCGCGGAGTCGGTAAAAGCATGGGTGAGTTCAAACGCGCTCGCGAAGAGTTCGAAAATGAAATCACACGTGCTGAGCACGAGGAAACAACCAAGTCTGACAAAAAAGCTCCTGCCAAAGCTGAAAAAGAAGACAAAGAAGAAGCTTAAGCACTTCAGAATGTTTTTAGAGAAACAATTCCTAGCCCCACGAGCCCTGCTCTGTGGGGCTTTTTCTTTGCTCTTTCTCACTCTCTTTACCAGCTGTGATGAATCACGCTCCACCCCAGACTGGCCCACCTCCACTCCCAAACTCGAAGAACCCGCTCCCACCTCCCCCCCACCTGCTCCTTTAGAAGGTCCCGAAGTCACCTTCATGAGCTACAACTTAAAAAACTACCTGAGCATGCCCCGTGGGAAATCCCCCGCCACCATGCGCCCAAAACCTGAAAACGAAATCCGCGCACTCGTTCAGAACATCTCCAGCGCCTCCCCTGACATCCTCGGTGTCTGCGAAATTGGTACCCAAGCAGACCTTGATGACCTCCAACGCCGGCTTAAACAACACGGGGTCGATTTACCCCACACCCACCTCCATGGTGCAGCCGATACCTACCGCCGACTCGCCATCCTCTCCCGCTTTCCCATCGAAGCCACCTACCCCGCCACAGAACATTACAAAATGGAGGGCAAATCGCACCTCATGCTACGCGGCATTCTCGATGCCGAAATTGCACTTCCCGCTGGCCCAGTCCGCTTCATTGGCGTCCATTTAAAATCAAAACGCGAAAGCAAATTCTGGGATCAAGAACGCATCCGCCGCCACGAGGCTCAGTGCGTTCGCAACCACATCAACACACTCACGCAATCCTCCACTACCCCGATTATTCTCTACGGCGACTTCAACGACACGAAACAATCGCCAACTATCCGTGCAATCTCTGGCTCCAACCAAGCGCCCGGCTACCTCCTCCCCCTGAGACTCACCGATACTCAAGGTGCCGCTTGGACCCAGCATTGGGCATACCAAGACGTCTACTCACGCTTCGATTACATCTTCGTGTCAACTCACGCACGCCCCAGAATCAACCACTCGAAATCATTCATTCTCACCCTCCCCACTCATGACCCCGCCAGCGACCACCGCCCGCTCATCTTGAACATGCGCTAATACCATTCGTCTATTCCGAGTCGAGAGATGGCATAAGACCCTACTCAGTCGCCACCCGCACTTATTTTCCCTCACGCCACACGACACCCCCCCCCCTGCAGCCCAGCTAAACCTCCTTTACGAAAGCCTGCGATCCTCGTCCACTCTCCTCCAGCTCAGCGAAACGCTCCCTTGGTAGCCCCTCAATCGCATATGATTCATATCCCATTTGCTCAGTAAAAAACTTCGCGGCTCGGTTCGTTAAAGCAAACACCCTCGTCACCCCAAGCTCAGCCGCACGCCTCTCCATAAAGCGCACCAAATCCGCTCCATACCCAGTTCCCTCATGCGTCTGCTTCACATACAAGCACGCAATCTCGGCCTGCCCTTCATAGAGATACAGCGCCACACAGCCCACAACGTGACCATCTACCTCCATCACTGCATAATCACCCAGTGAATCAGCAATCTGCTCGTAACTCCTCGGAACCAAATGCGTCCGCCGCACTGACCTCCCAATCAAGGCCAACATCTCAGAGATGTCTTCCTCCCGAAGCATCCGAATCTGACGGTATTGCCCCGCATACACCATCGTTCCAACACCCTCATTCGAAAATAATTCATCCAAAATCACCCCTGGCTCGTTGCCATCCAGTAAATGCACACGGTCAATCCCTGCACTGCACGCCTGGGCGGCCACTTCTAACATGGCTCTTTCCTCAGCGGAAAATGAACCGCCTAAACCACTAATCTCAGATACTCTCAAGAACTTAAGCTGCCCACCTTGCGTCTCCAAGGGCTTAAAATCTGATACTGCGATCAACTTCACAGCCTGAATCGCAACCGAAAGCTGCACCACATTGGCTGAAATCACCCCACCATTGCGCTCGTAAAAAACTGCTTGTCCACGGCCTAACACATCAAGCACCCGGTCTTCACCCTCAGACTCTTTGACCACTGCTGATCGAAACTCATGGTCCACAGCCCAGTCGACAATCCCCTCCATTTCCTCCACCCCAGCCACCACCACAAGCTGTACCCCAATAGATTGAAGGGCGACCAAATCCATGATCACTTCTGCCTGCGCCACCTCATTCATCATCGACCATTCAAGATCAATGACAAATACCCTCCCGCGAAACTGCGGCACATAATGCAGCAGCCCCCTCAAGTCCGTTGCCGTTTTCTCTCGCTCCATACCTAGTGGATATGCATCGCAGCTCGGTGTGCCACTTCAGGCACAAGTTCTTTCCATTCCTCACCACCCGCTGCAATCATTTTTTGAATATCTCTCCCAGTATAATTCAACAACTCTTCGTTGCCAGATTCGACCGAACGAATCAATCGGTTCTGCAACAAGTGCTGATATAAATACTTAAAATTATCGCTCGCCCTGAAACTCTCAGCAGTCACCAACTCCCCATCTTTCCGGTTCTTCCATGGGTAAACATACAAAGATAACGAATGCTTAAAGAGTCGCCCAAAGGATTCCAATATCCCCCCATCCAAATTCTCTGACCACTTCTCCTTAAACAATTCGTTAAGCAAACCAATGCTCAAAATAATCGCAATTGGCTCACGCGTGTATACCGACAAATACGCGGCAATGCGATGGAACTCTGGGCAGTTAGAAATCAACAAGGTCTGCCCTAATGCTTGCAAGGCATCCGCACGATCTAAAAACTTCACATGATCAATCTCTCCCCCCTCACCTCGCAGCAAGTTATTCATCGAAATCTCACATAAACTAATAAACCTCCCCTTTTGCTTCTCATTGAGCTCAGCACAAAATTTCTCCTTGGTCTGAGTCAACATATCCATGTGAAGATTCGTCACAGGATCAAAACTCCCCCGTAACAAGGCCACCGAACGCTTATACAAAACCTCCGCCGGCTGAACCACTTCCCCATCAGGGGTAAACATCGCCGCCGCAGTCAATCCACTCCGAACTAACTGAAGTGAGCATAAGCGGTTGTCTACAAACCTAAACCCTTCTCCCAAAAACTTAAGCATGTCCACTTCCACACGCCCCCTCGGAATATTATCGACTAAGGATTCTACAAAGCGCTCAAGATTATCACGGTGGTAAAATGATGCATAAATCAAGTTCAAGCCCATCACCCCCAGAGCCTCCATCTGATCCATGTTCTCTTCGTCTAACAAACGAACGTGACACAGAATATCACATGGCTCCCCCCCCGGCTTAAGCTGTAGACGCACTCCCATCCACCCGTGACATTCTTCCTTATCTTTATAACCACGTGCCCTAACAGTATTGCAGTAGCTAAAGAATGTTGTCTTATCATTGCGCTCCTCCGCAAGACGCTCAATAAGCAATTCATACTCATGATCTAACATCGCAGTCACACGCTCGCGCGAGACATACCTCTGCGACTTTCCGTAGATCTCATCACTCATCGTCATATCATACGCTGAGATCGACTTGGCCACCGTACCCGCCGTCGCCGACGCCTTAAAAAACCAATTTACCACCTCCTGGCCTGCTCCAATTTCCGCAAAAGTACCATACTTGGTCTGATCCAAGTTAATCCTCAGAGCCTTGTTATATGAGCTCAACACCTCTCTTGTTTTCATAAGTCTATTCCTGTGTATCCACTACCCAATCCGCTGAGAGCATCGAGTCAATGATCACTAAGCGCGGGTCTTCAACCTCCTCTGGATAATGAATCTTTAGTGTCACATCCATGGATCCATAACGATTTCCTATCGGTAGCAACTGATGCACCAAGGCACTCCCCCTCTTAGCATAACCCACTAATCTCACCTCTTCCCCTGGGTATTCCAATTCGAATGATTGCCACTGATCCGAATCAAAACCCGCATTATAATACTCGATCTTAGTGCGCACCGCTCTCACCAACACCGGCTCCTTCGGCTGTTGAGTCAATAGCTCATTCCATTGCAACTCCCCATATCCAACATACGAATCCCAATCCAATAAAAGCCCCCCACCTGCACCACGAGTCAAGACCGCTGCTTTAAATTCCCCATTGCTCAACACCCCGTTCACAATGAAAAAACCATCCCTTCCAAGAATCGGTGACACGGCCAACTCACCACTAAATGGTAAAAACTCTACCTTCTCGTCCCCATAGTACTCGCGCAGCTTCGCTAACTGACTGTCTCCACCTCGCACCATTCCAACCAGTTCAGTCACACTCCCTACCTTAGATAAATCCTGAAACACTGCCTGCACACGCTCATTGCTGGGCACCACTTGCGGACTTACTCTCCTCTCCACAGCTTCGACCTTGCCCTGAGCTAAATTACCCGATGCTTGCGGTGGCATCACCTTAGTCTCACGAAGCAGATAGAGTAAAAAACCTAACATCCCGACACCTAACAAAATCCCTGGTGTCAACATCTGCCATGGCAGACCTTTCGCTCGTACAGCTAAAATCTCAACTGGCAAATCGCTTTGCCAATCCCCTAGATCTGGAGTCCCCGCCTGAAGCGACCCCGCCATCTTCATGCTCACTGGCTGCGTTCTGAGATCCAAGCCGATAGGATGCACCGGGTCGCTAAGATCCGGCACCCTCAGCTTTGACAAACAACCAGGGCAGACAATCTCAGCCCCCCTCGTGTCCTCTAGAACTGAGAACAATAGGCGACATTCTGGGCATACAAACCCTAATAGTTGCTCTGCATCTGCATTAGCCACACGCAACACTAACCAGTCACCCTCATTAGGCAAGCCACCAATGCGGAATTGTCAGCCCATCGACCACCTCTAATCCGCCACAATCTCAACCCTCCCAGGTCGCTCCATTCGAATCATAGAAATGTCATCCTGATCCGTTAACACATCTGGGTTGATCGCCTCCAACCCTCGAGAGGTCGAGGAAACATTCACATCGCGTGGCACAAACGCTGGTTGACTCGAATTGTACGGGTCATCACCTAACAAAGTCGGAGCTATCGGCTGCACTGGCTGGATATTCCTGTATTGCTTACTCCCCACGCGTTTCGTGAGCGAAAATGCCGATGCATCTGCACCACGACTCCCACTCCCATGCACATCACAATACCCTAATGGCTTATTCTTCTCATAATAAAGCTCCTCCATCGCAGTGCTGATCGTCTCCATCTTCCCAGTCTTCAAATTACGCACATAATCTTCACACTCCAATGTCACCCTCAAACCAGATGACTTACAAATCTGCATCGATTCGATACCTGCTGGTTTCGACACCGGCTTCGGATTAAACTTCTTCTGATACACCTTCATCGCATCAGCCCACACTGGCATCACCGTGTCCACACTGAAGGCCCCCGGATAAATCTCCTTGCGTGAACCATCCCAAAATCCTGCCCACACCGCACAACTCACATCCGCATTATATCCCACAAACCAGTTGTCCGCGAAATCACTCGTCGTCCCAGTCTTACCTGCTCCCGTAAACCCTTTCATCCCCGCAGCCTCATACCCACGCTGGCCACTCCCTTCCTTCAGTGAACTCTCTAGCATGGAATGTGTTAAGTAAGCCGTGGCCGGATGCAACGTTGCCGTCTGCGCCCCCCCTTGCCCCTTACTCGTGTACACCTCAGTGCCATCACCTCGCTCAATACGTGTCACCCAAACCATAGAGTTCGGTGTCGCTCCATTATTAGCAAACGCCGCGTACGCACGAACCACTTCAGACAAAGAAACCGATTCCGTGCCCATTAACTCCCGCGGTAAAGCCTTGGTGGTGGGCATCGTAAAACCAAAGCGCTTCGCCATCACCCGCACCTTATCCAGTCCCACCTTACGCCCTAAACGCACAGTCGCTGCAATCTTAGAGTCAGCCAGCCCTTTGCGTAACAAAATATCTCCCTCATAGCGTGGGTCCTCCACCTCTGCACCCCATTCTCCTAAAATCCCTTCAACCCCATCAATCATCACCTGCCTGTTATCCATGGCCTCATCTAACATCCTCGAGGAAAGTGTCTCTCCCGCCTCCAATGCAGCAGCATAAATGAAAGGGAAAAATGCCGTCCCCAAGGGCTTCTTACCAGCCTCAATGAAATCATACTGAGAATGAGAAAAGTCGCGACCACCGATGTAGGCAATCACCTCACCCGTCTTATTGTTAATCATCAGAGCGGCACCTTGAAGGTACTCCGGCCTGCTATTCTCCGTGCGCTTGTATTCTGCGTAAAGCGGGTGACTATAACCTGGCTGCGTCTCAGCAATCGCTAGTTGCTTTGCTAGACGGTTCTCCAAAGACCGCTGGATATCCCTATCAATCGAAGTAAAGATCCGTAAATCTCCTCGCGCCAGCTCGTCCGCTGCCACGTGTTTCTTCACCGTAGCTGCAATACGGTCATAAATATGTGAAGTATTACGCTGAATCGGGTTGGGATTCGTCACCACTGGCAAATCCTGTAACCTCTTGCTCTCTGAAATGGTTATCCGCCCTTCAATCGCCATCCGATTGAGAACATGGTCCCGCGCCTTCTTATTATTCTTCGTACTGCGTAAGGGTGAGAAAGTGGAAGGGTTCTTAATACACCCCACCAGGGAAGCACACTCTTCAACATTCAGATCTTTGGGCTCCTTACCAAAGTAACCTAAAGCCGCGGATCGCACCCCAAAATAGCCACTACCAAAGGCCACTCGGTTAAGATAAAACTCCAGAATTTTCTGCTTGGTATAATGCTTTTCAATCCGCTGTGCTAAGTAAATCTCTACCAGTTTGCGCTCGTAGCCACTCTCCCCACGCTCCAATGCCTCGTCTTTAAGGTTATAAGCATTTCGCGCCAACTGCATCGTCAAAGTACTCGCCCCAGAATCTTGACTCCCCGACTTGTAGTTGAGAATCGCAGCACGCACGATCCCCATGTAGTCCACCCCGTTGTGTTGTAAGAAGCGTGAATCCTCACCTGAAATCAAGGCATCAATCATCTTCTGGGGTACTTCCTCAATGCTGATCGGACTGCGGTTCTCCACAAATAAACGCCCGATCTCACGTTCCTCCCGGTCGTAAATCAAACTCGGTAACTCCACCACATTCACCAAAGTCATGTCATAGCCCTTGGCACGCTCCCGATACGGCTCCGTCACTACCACATAGGCAGTGTAGGCCCCCACGACACCTAAGAAGAAAACAAACACCAAAGCCAAAAACCACTTTCTCAGGAATATTGCCTTCTTGCGCACTTTCCTGCGCGAGTTAAACTTCTTTCGAATCATGATGAGCTACAATCCGCCAGCCAATAAACCAACTGACGCTAAAGACCATTACTCTGTTCCAGCGGATCGTGCAACCCCCAGCTGCATCGATTCTTACTTCATTGAACAAATCAGACGCGGTGGCCCCATGCCATTTGACCGCTGGATGAGCCTCTGCCTCTACCACCCACAATCGGGCTACTACCTCAATGGGAACCAGCACGTTGGTAAAGACGGCGATTTCTTCACCTCCGTCTCAGTGGGAGCCTGCTTCGGTATGCTACTCGCCCAGCGTGTCCTCAACTACCTCGAGCAAACAGAAAAAACGGCTCAGCCACTCCACCTCATCGAACTGGGTGCCAATAACGGACAACTCGCTAAAGACATCCTCGACCACCTCCTCACCTCTGCACCAGAAGTCTATTCCCAAATCCATTACCACATCTGCGAACCACTCGAAATCCCGCGCAATGCCCAATCCAAAACCCTCGCCGCACACGCTCACAAACTCACCCACCACGACTCGCTTGCCGCTATCAAATCGCCCTTTGACCACGCCATCATCCTCAGCAATGAACTCATCGACGCATTCCCAGTCAAACTGATCACACACACAGAGCAACAGTGGGCTGAGCTCTATGTCGATCACACCCCAGAACTCGGCTTCCACTTTAGCCCACACCCCATCCAATCCCCTGAAGCCCTAGCATTTTTAGCCCAACTCCCACCACTCCCCAATGGCTACACCACCGAGTTTCGCCCCGGCCTCGATGCCTTCACCGCGAACTGTGCGCGCCTCATCAAGCAAGGCATGGTACTCACCATCGACTATGGCTACACCCACACCGCCTACTACCACCCAGAGCGCTCCACCGGCACCCTCAGAACATACCACGGCCACAAAGCTGGAGAGAACCCGCTCGATCTCCCCACCCAACAAGACATCACCGCCCATGTCGACTTTACCCAACTCGCAACCTCCTTCCAAAAACACCAGCTCATCCCCACCTACTTCAACTCCCAATCCCGCTTCCTCACCCACCATTCCAAAGCCTGGTTAGCCCACATCGAACAACACCCAGAAACACTCCCCCATAAGCTCATCCGGCAGTTCCAAACCCTCACACACCCCACCATGATGGGACAGCAGTTCATGGTGCTTGAATGCACCAAAAATGCCCCCCCCAACCCAGAGCTCACATCCACCCTCGAACTCAACCGTCCAGACGCGTTCCCGAAACCCGCAAATTCTTAAACATCGCGGGGTCATCAAAAGTCCCACACCCTAGACGCCCCACGGGATACGTAACATCCTTTGCCTTTAAAACTGGCACCTGCATATCATCCACATAAACCGCTATCCTCCCATCCTTCCGGTGGGTCACACGAAAATTCTGCCACCGCTTATTCTCCTTACTTGAGACCAGTGGCCCTTTGTCGACGCCTATCTCAATAGCTTCATGAATCACCGTGCGTGAATCACCATCCACCCGCATCAACACCGTGTGGTACTTCCCATCCGAATTGCGACTCAGGTGCGCATAATAAAAATGCGTCTCGTCTTGGTAACCAAAAATCAAACACACGTCCCGGTTCACCGTAACTTCAGATGCTAAACTGCGTCCATCCACCGAGAAAGTGACATCGCCCCACTTGCCAGGTGCCAACACAAACCCTCCCGGACGACGCACTTTGCCAGCAACTAACGACTTCTTCGAATTATCTAATAGAAGGCTCCCCTCACTCAGCTCCCAAGTCACAGACCCATTGGCTCGATACATAGTAAGCTCATCACCATCACCACTCCATTGCCAACTTCTAACACTAGCATCAGCCAACACGGGAACTGACAAAAGTGCCGCCCAACTCAACAAAGTCACAGCATGCTTAAAAAACATACCACCACTATTGGATAATCCCCCCAAAAAGCACCAGCACCAATTCCTCCGAAAATGCGGTCTTACACCATTGAATCGAAAGATGTTATTAGTTTGGCCGTTTTCATTTCAATGCCCCCCGCACAAAAGTTGCTAGCTCAAAGGACTCCATGATTCATGCAAATGACGGGCGACACTCAACTCCTCTCAAAGCCCCTACCACATGGACACACATATTTCACACCCTCACCCCAGCAATGTCCCACCCCTCCACTTAGTTTGGAATCATGACTCGATCTGAACTCAACAAAGTAATCAAACGTGTGGGCGGAATGGCTCAGCTCCTCGACATGCTCACGCAGATCACTCGCACCCAGGACAACCAGCTAGTCCAATCTCTCACTGCCCCCTTGCATGAACCCAACACAGTCTATGATTTCTTCTCTGATATACCTGGCCGACCAGACGCAGCTTACTATCTCGAATGCGTAGACGAGTCTACATCACCCGTAGAAGGCGACATCCCCCTAGCAACCTATGACATCCTCCATCTCACCTACGGGTTTTACGCTGGTGACTCTGCAGGTGAAGGCTACATCTTCCCCTTCATAAAGTGTGCCGATAACAGGTATCACTTAATCAAGATGAAAGAGTATCCGTGGCTCGTTCACTAGTTTTCTCTGCAATGACTCCCATACACCCTCAAGCTCATCCACACCCTTTTAACCTCACCCTAATCGAACAGATCATGCACAAAACCATCTTACAACTCACCTGCCCGCCCAGATTTCGTAAGAAATGCCCTGTAACCTGGAACACTCTAACCGAGCTCGATGACTCTGATGACCGTTGGTGCACGACATGCAAGAAACAAGTACACCGAACCGATAACCCAGCAAAGCTAAAGGAGCTAGCCGACAACGGAAAATGCGTCGCAGTTCTCTATGGAGAAAACATGCTCCTTGGCCACATCGACAACCGCTACACCCCACCAAAGAAAGCAAAGCTAGTCCCCACGCCACCATCCATCTAGATAAAACCAGCCCCCTTACTATCAGAAATCTCCTAACACCCCTAAACTTTCCACTTGAAACGGCCATTTGGATTATCTACACCCCATCAATCGTATTTTTGCAATGTCGTCTACATTCCACATAGAACAGCGCGTTCATGTACACCAACACTACTAACCACTCTGTTCATAACGTGCATACACTCGACATTAAACATAAAGAGTAAACGCTCCCCCCTCGTACTTGTTCAGAGCTCTAATACCAGTCTGCCAAATCTACCTCATTTAACGTCCAGCCACTCTAACTAAAACTTCATCCTTTATCCTTCACCCATTTCCCTTACTAACACCTCATGATCACAGGAGAACTCAAATCCAAAGTCGACCGCATCTGGGATGCCATGTGGGCCGGCGGCATTGCGAATCCGCTCACCGTCATCGAGCAGCTCACCTACCTCCTCTTCATCAAGCGGCTCGATGAGCTCCACACCCTGCGCGAGCGCAAGGCCAACCGCCTCGGTGAACCGATCGAAGACCCAGTATTCTCCTCCGAGCAGCAAGACCTCCGCTGGTCACGCTTCCGCGATCTCGCACCTGAGACACTCTTCGAGCTCGTCAGCACTCAGGTATTCCCATTCATCAAGACCCTCGGCACCGCTGAAACCACAGGCGCAGAAGACTCCACCTACGCCCACCACATGAAGGATGCCATGTTCCAGTTCCCTAAGGCATCCCTCCTCGCCAACGTCATCGACCAGCTCGACGCCATCGACATGAGCGACGCCGACACCAAGGGCGACCTCTACGAATACATGCTAGGCAAGATCGCCTCCGCTGGGCAGAACGGTCAGTTCCGTACCCCGCGCCACATCATCAAGCTCATGGTCGACATGTGCGCGCCCACACCCACCGACACCATCTGTGACCCGGCCTGTGGCACCTGCGGCTTCCTCGTCTCCTCCGCTGAGTACATGCAGCAGCACCACCTCGCGGAAATCACTAAGGACGATGCCGCCCAGCAGCGCTTCTCAGAACAGACCTTCTTCGGCTACGACTTCGACACCACCATGCTCCGCATCGGCAGCATGAACATGCTCCTCCACGGCATTGAGAACCCAGACGTCCGCTACAAGGACTCGCTCGAGGAAGCCCACGCTGGGGATGAAGAAAAGTACTCCCTCATCCTCGCCAACCCACCCTTCGCAGGCAGCCTCGACTACGAATCCACCGCCAAGGATCTCCTCCAAGTCGTCAAGACTAAGAAGACCGAACTCCTCTTCCTCGCCCTCTTCGAGAAATTGCTCAAACCTGGTGGCCGCGCCGCCGTCATCGTTCCTGATGGCGTTCTCTTCGGCTCCTCAAAGGCGCACAAGACCATCCGCAAGATCCTCGTAGAAGACCAGAAGCTCGATGCCATCGTCTCCATGCCCAGCGGCGTCTTCAAGCCCTATGCTGGCGTCTCCACCGCCATCCTCTTCTTCACCAAGACCAACTCCGGCGGCACCGACAATGTCTGGTTCTACGACATGCAGGCAGACGGCTTCTCACTCGATGACAAGCGCACCCCGCAAGACACCAGCGACCTCCCAGACATCCTCACACGCTGGCAGAGCCTTCAGTCTGAAAACTGCAAACTGAACACTGCCGAGCTCGAAAGAGCGAGAACTGACCAATCGTTCATGGTCCCGAAATCGGAGATTGCGGACAATGATTACGATTTGTCGATCAATCGCTACAAGGAAGTCGAATACGAAGAAGTCCACTACGACCCACCAGCAGACATCCTCAAGAGCCTCAAAGCCCTCGACCGAGAGATCGCCAACGGCCTCACCGAACTGGAGGACATGCTGAAATGAAGATATCTTCAGCACCTCTATCTGAACACGCTGAATTTATCCGAGGCCTAACCTTTAAGCCCTCTGATAAATGTGAAACTACAGCGAGCGATGCAGTGGTTTGCATGCGCACTAAAAATGTACAGAAAGTACTCGATCAGAGTGATCTAATTGCCATTCCGTCGAGTGTTGTTAAGAACAAAAACAAGTACCTCAAGTCTGAGGACATCCTAGTATCTAGTGCAAATAGTTGGAACCTTGTCGGCAAGTGCTGTTGGGTTCCAGAGCTAGAATATGATGCAGTAGCTGGTGGGTTTATTTCTATCTTAAGGGGCAAGGATAGCGTCGACTCTCGATTTCTATACCATTGGTTTAATAGTCCTAGAACACAGACAACCGTTAGGTCCTTCGGAAATCAGACAACCAACATTTCCAACTTGGACCACAAGCGTACTCTAAAACTCGAAATCCCCCTTCCCCCACTCGCGGAGCAGAAGCGCATCTCCGCCATCCTCGATGCCGCAGACGCCCTCCGCCAACAACGCCGCAAGAGCATCGACCTCCTCGACCAGCTCATCCAGTCCACCTTCCTCCACCTCTTCGGCGACCCCGTCACCAACCCAAAAGGCTGGGAGCACTGTTCCTTGAAGGAATATGGTGTGTTCAAAAATGGACTTAACTTCGGCAAAGGCGAATCAGGCTATAACTTGTATTCTATTGGTGTGGGTGACTTCAAAAACCACACCAACATATCAGGTGTGACTGCCCTCAGTGAAATAAGCCTCAATAAACCACCAAGTGATGACTACTTGCTAGAAAACGGCGATCTCCTGTTAGTACGCTCTAACGGCAACAAAGCTTTAGTAGGCCGCTGCCTAAGCGTTACACCAGATACTCATAAAGTATCTTACAGTGGCTTCTGCATTCGCTATAGAATTGAATCCCATGAACTAACCTCTTCATATTTAGTCCACCTATTTAGATGCAAGAGCTTCAGAGAGTATATGCTTAGCGGCGGAAGAGGAGCTAATATTCAGAACATCAATCAGCAGATTCTCAACTCTCTCGACATCCCACTCCCCCCACTAGCCCTCCAACAAGAGTTCGCCAACACCGTCGAGAAGATCGAAGCCCAGAAGTCCCGCTACCGCACCCAGCTCGCCGAACTCGACACCCTCTTCCTCTCCCTCCAATCCCGCGCCTTCAAAGGCGAACTCTAAGCGAGACTTTTATGCTTTCCATTATCCTCCCAACCACTAACACTATATCTGCCTTGAGACATTATGGGCTTAAGGGTACAGCTGATGAGGTCAACTCCAAATGTGAGCATACTAGCAATAGTCATCGCCACCGCGCAGTTGTCTTCGATCACACTGTGGATGCGTGTATTCGTATTCATAGTAGTATTGTAACACAGTACACTGAATCGCGGCCTATGCTCCGGCATGGTGATAGCTCTCGCAAGAGGGTTTTAAAGCAGAGGGGATGGACTACGGACTCGCCGCTACCTGTATCCGAACCTGCGCAAGCAGGTCTCCCTTCTGTTGAGTGTAATGAATGGACGGGAGGGTGTCGTGTCTAGCTTTCGATACAAGAAGAGAGGTTATCTGCATTTTGATAGTCCTCTCTCTGAAGAGAATGCGTTAGCACTAGCTACCTCAACTGAGCGCGTGACACAACACGCCTTCTATCCTCTCATTGGTTACACGATTACTACCCCTCGTATTTCAAAGGGTGAAAATGGTGAATTTCTCAGGGAGGACAAAGATCGCCCGATCAAAGTCTGTGCTCACAGCGATGCTGCTATCTACTCCTACTACGCACACCAGCTGAGTGAGCTCTATGAAGCTGAACTCGAGATCCGAAACTTAACTAATGCTGTTACAGCTTTCAGGAGCTTACCCGGAAGGCAGATGAACAATATAGCCTTTGCAGATGAAGTGTTCCGCTACATTCAGGCGAACCGCCCATGTATTGCCATCGGTCTTGATGTGAGAAAGTTTTTCGATCACTTAGACCACACAGTTCTCCTCGAACAGTGGAAGCAATTACTCGAAGTAGAGCGCTTACCCAGTGATCACTATGCCATCTACAAAAGCCTAACATCCTTCTGCTATGTGGAACGTAAGGACGTCTACGAACGTTTTGAGATAAGCGTTCATAACCCGATGCCGAAGCACATCAACCGTCGCCGAGTCTGCTCCTCACAAAAGTTTAGAGAGGTCATACGCGGAGAGGGATTCATAAAGCCTAACCCTGAACACCACAACCGTCGTGGCATCCCTCAAGGTACACCTATCAGTGCCATTCTTTCCAATATCTACATGTTGGAGTTTGATACCACTATGCTGGCGAAGGCTAAAGATATCAACGGACTGTATCGAAGATACTGTGACGACATCATCTTCGTTGTCCCCCCTAACCATCGACATGATGTTCACGAATGCGCCCGTGACGAGATTCAAAGGCTCAACTTAGAGATTCATCCAGACAAAGTATGCGTTGTCGAATACCCTTCTGATCCAAGTCTAGCAGCCACGCATGGTAAAGCCCTCCAGTATTTAGGCTTCACCTTCGATGGTCAAAAAAAACTCATCCGCGCCTCCTCATTGTCGCGCTACTACAGCAAGATGCGCAGAGGTGTACGACTAGCTAAGCTACATCAACTTAAGCATAACAAGATTGAACTCAGTAAGGGACTCCGACCCAGCCCCCTTAAGACTCGCAAGGTTCAGATTCAGTACTCTTATCTTATTCGCAGGCGTTTTAAAAACCGTAAAGATAAAGCACACGGGAGAACAAACTTCATCACCTACGCTCTCGACGCAGCAAAGCGAATGAATGCCCCAGAGATTAAGCGACAAATAAAAGGACACGTAAAAGCCATCCGAAAGGAAAGTCAGAAGCCGTTACCTTATCGCTCTGGACGGCAGATATAGCTCAAACAAGATAACTATCGCACCATCAAAGCTTAACCGCAGCTGAGTTTTATGTTGACCATCATAAAACTAACACCAATCTAACAAAGGATGGCAGAAATAATCACAGAAGTTTTAGGAAGAGCAGATACTGGTGTATCTGTGAATCCATTCTTTTGTAAAACTGAACATGGTAGAGAGATCTATGTGAAACCCTTTGGAGTTCTGCCCACGTCTCTCATAGCAGAATGGATTGGCGGCCGTCTCGCTCAGCTAATGGACCTACCATGTGCTGATATCACTATTGTCGAGATACCACAGATTCTCGTCGAAGCTACGCGCAACCCAGAATGGTATGATCTTAAAGCAGGCTTTGGATTCGGTTCATTCTACCTTGGCTCTGACTATCGTGACCTTCAAGCTACCGACCTTACACATCTTGACCCGATGCAACTCGCTGAAGTCTTTCTTTTCGATTACTGGATTCGTAATGGGGACCGAAAAATGGGACCGGCAGCAGGCAATCCAAACACACTCGTCCATTATCTGCGCGACCATTTTCGTCTGATCGATCATGACAATGCCTTTGACCCTGCCTATTCCTTCGAAGCTGACACTTGCCTACATATTGGGCTGAGAGTGAAGGAAGTCTGGATGGTCGCAGCTAAACGCAGCGCTTGGCTGATGAAGGCACATGCAGCATGTGATGCTCTGGAGGAAATTTGGCAAGAAATTCCGGAAGAATGGTTGTATACTGATCTCGACAATCTTGAAGAAGCGAGTTACACACTCAACCAATACAGAGAGATACTCGAAGTCGCATTTACCGACCCTGATACGTTTTGGAGTCCATTTATGCCATGAACATAAAAGCATACAATACAGGTACTATCGAACTCATGCCCTACCCTGAGCATGGTGAGTTCTGTATTGTAGGTGTTTTCGCTATCGATGCTCAAGCTCGTACAATCCATTACCGTCTACAAGAGCCCAGAAAAACGAAGCGACTCAGTGGTTTTTTTCCGGAATTAGAACGGAAACTTTTCACTCGGACTCTCAAGAGCGTTCATGAAGAGTGGCTTCGTCTTGCAGACATGGTGAACAAGGGTGACCACACTGAAGAGTTCAGGGAGCTCACTAAAGTAGATGGTGCCGATATTTTCAAAGCAATCGTGCAACCACGTGAAGGGATGATCCGTCACAAGGAACGAGGCACAATTCTAAGTAAAGACATCAATGCTTGGCTAGATGAAGCATTCACAAAGATGGTTCTACGAATCGACCTAGACAGCATCTACCCTGAGGAGACTAAGTTCACGAACCACGTCAGCAGTCTTCTCAAAGAATGGAATGTAGCAGGAGCATGGAAAGCTGGCCGTGTCGGTCAGGAAGACTACCACACCACCTTCCCATTCACCTACACACCGCAAGGTGCAGAACGCGTCGAGCGGGCGATCAAGCCTCTCTTCCTTGGTCAAGACAGCGCCACTAAGATTCTAGACCACGGAGACGTATGGCTTCAAAAAGTACGTAGACTAAAACACTTCAACCTTGCTCCAGAGCTACTCATCTTCCCGGTACAGAGGCCTGTTGAAAGTGATGACATCAGACAAAAGCATGCTGATCTAGTGATCGAGGATCTCAAACAAGCTGGTGTTGAGGTGATCGAGCAGAACAATATAGCTCACCTCCAACACTACGTGCAAATTGAAGCCACCGAAAACGCACCTCTATTTACTCAGCCACAAGCCTACTGAGATAAATTTACCTCATCCGTATTCTGGACTCGCCAAGAGCTAGTAAGGTTATCTAACTTCTCTTAGCTTTTTTATTGGTCGTATTCAGCATGCTTTATGAAATTCCTCCATTCCCTCTTCTCTCGCCCTAAGCCAAAGGCTCGGCACACAATCGTCTGTACGCCTACTACACCCACTGTAGTAGATTCAGGTTCCTTGACTTTGTCTGTAGAGAGTCAGCTACATGAGTGCGCTCAAGCCACCTCTCTGCTAGAATTACCCTTTGACCAAGCGGCAAGCCCTTCCCTCTTCGCTGAACATATTCAGAGAAGTAGCGAAGACGACATCCGCGACCAACTCAACCTCGCAGCAAAGGGTACGGCTAAAAACGCCATAGCTTCCGCAAACTTTGTCATGGGCAAACGTGGTGTGGAGGTCGTTTTCAAGGACGGCATACCCAAGGGACTCGAACTCATGAAGGACAAGTTAGGCAGGCAGCTCCCGACCCTTGTAGATAGCAAGACACGCAGAACTGTAGAAACTGCACGCGTTGTCGGCAAAGGAGCTAAAGCTGCCAAAGCGGGTGCAGCAGTCGCTCTCATCGTAGTGGAAGCGGCACATATGATCAGCGGTGCTGACCAGATGAAAAAACTTCGTAAGATCGAGGCGGGCGTCGCCGAGCTACTGCATAACCATGAGTCAGAACTCCGCTCCCGCCTGGAATCCATGTACCGCCATAGCAAAGAGATCATTACTGCGAGCAATGGTAAGCTAAGCGATTTCGATCGTATGGAGATCAGCACGATCACGCGTGACCTCATGGAGCTACGAGCCCAATGGCGAGAGAAGTATCTCTACAAGCTCAAGCAGATAGATAAGGCCAACCCTAGCTTCTTCAAAAAATGGCTCCCGGGCACTCGTGAAGCTAGCCTCAAGAAATCACTCAGTGAGAAGGTCACAGAAGCCGAATCCGCTCTGGAGGCAATCCAGTGGATGCACTTCAGCCTCATGCTGCAAATGACCCTATCGGCCTACACTGGCAGGATAGATACCTTCATGCACCACACTCTAGCAGACGAACTTGTCTCATGGGAAAAGGTCATCAATGAGACTACTCACAAAGCCAAGGAGATCAGCGGCAGCACCAACATCCGAAAGGAATGGGACGACTTCCTAGACGGCCTCCGCAGCGTCCCCCAAGTCTGGGAAACCCAACACAAAAGACACTTAGAAAATGCGGTCTGAGGCTTCGACTATCTCTAAGCGCTCTATGTATTCATGTGGTCAAGCCCATTGACAGGCTCATATCACTTTCATATTAATTTATCACAAATTGATACGAAATGAATCTATCCTAATGAAGCTCCCCAAATCACCACCCACCTTCGCCGACCTTCAGAAGGAGATCTCGATGGAACGCATGTTGGCAGCTGTTGGCGCTGTAAGCTCTCACGACTCAAAATATCACCATTGGGACAAGCTGCGCTTTCACACGGCTCCTGACGGTCTAAGCACCGGAGAGTGGTGGTTCGCACTCAAAATCCGGCGTACAGGCCAAGCAATCCCTATTCCCCTCTTGGATACCCAAGGTCGCCCATTTACCTTCTTTCAGACAGAACTCATGAGCCCAGCTCTGCACAAAATAGACCTCGGCGCTGGAGGCATGATTGGCACACCTGAGCCTGTCACTAACGAGGCGACAAAAAATTACTACTATGTCAGTTCATTGATTAGGGAAGCTATTACGTCCAGTCAGCTTGAAGGTGCCGTAGTGACGCGTGAGGTAGCCAAAGAAATGATACGCTCGGAGCGCGAGCCTAATGACAAAGGCGAAAAAATGATCATGAACAACTACCGCACGATGCAACGTCTCGCGGAGTGGAAGGATCATGAACTCACACCTGCGCTCATCTTTGAAATCCATAAGGTGATCACCGAAGGCACTCTTGATAAAGAAGATGCTTCTGGCCGCCTCCGCCTAGAAGGTGAAAATGTCGAAATCGTGGATGAACGCGACTATGAAGTGCTACACTCGCCACCGTCCGCATCTGAGCTTGAGCAGCGACTCGACAAACTCTGTGCGTTCGCCAACGATACTAATTCAGATCCTTTCGTACACCCTGTCATCCGTGCCATCATCCTGCACTTCTGCTTGGCCTACGATCACCCATTCGTAGATGGCAACGGCAGAACTGCACGTGCCCTATTTTACTGGTCTATGCTACGTCAAGGCTTCTGGCTCTTCGAGTTTCTCTCCATCTCAGAAATCCTCGTGAATGCTCCAGTCAAGTATGCACGCTCGTACCTACTCACTGAAACCGACGACAACGACCTCAACTACTTCATCCATTACCAGTTAGAAGTCATCCAGAAAAGTATCCAAAACCTCCATTCCTTCATCGATAAGAAATCAAAGGAAGTCGACCAAGTGCGCACCTCTCTACTCAACCTCTCTACACCGCTCAACCACAGACAGGAAACTATCATTAACAAAGCCTCAAGAGAGCCCAATAGCCGATTCACAGCCCAGAGCCACCAAATGAGCCACCGTATCTCCTACGGCACGGCGCGCAGTGATCTGATGAACCTTGAGAAACTCAAGCTCCTTATATCACGTAAGCATGGCAAAACTTACTACTACTACCCAGCACCCGATCTGCGTGACAAACTAAGTAGCCTCTAACCTACACGACTCTCATATCATATGTTCCTCTCGCAATAGACGCATCTGATAATTTAACTTCTGTTAGCTTTCACCTCCCTCGTATGTCACAGCCTTCTAATTTCGACTTCCTTAAATCTGAATTTCCCGACTTCGCTAAGGCAGCGATGCTGGCCGAGCGTGCAGTATATCCAGATCCACATGGAGCATGCTTTCACTGCCGACGAGCACTTGAGATCGTAGTCCACTGGTTATACAAAGTGGATAACTCGCTGAGCCAACCGTATGACAACACCCTGGGGTCACTGCTCCATGAGCCAAGCTTTCAGAACCTCCTACCAGAGACAGTCTTTCAGAAAGCAAGACTACTACAAAAGACTGGTAACCAAGCAGTACATGGCAACAAGCCAGTCTATCAAATTACGGCGCAGCAGATGGTCAGCGAGCTGCATCACATCCTGTACTGGGTTGCACGCACCTACACTCGCCTAGGAGCAGCAAAGCTTCATGGAATCACATTCGACACCAAACTGATCCCCTTCCCTAAGTCGACCGCAAATCCGGCTGACAAGACCAAGCTCAAGGAGCAAGAAGCTGCCCTCAATAAGCATGCCAAGGACCTCGCTAAGAAAGAGGCCGAGATCGCTGAGAAGGATGCTGAATTAGAAGCTCTCAAACTACAGATCGCAGAAGCGAAGCAAGCCAACGAAACGGTACCTGATAGCCACGATTACTCCGAAGCTGAAACGCGAAAGTATATCATCGATGCTGAGCTCCAGCGTAGTGGCTGGGACCTGGAAGCTGAAAATGTCATCGAGTATCAGGTCACAGGCATGCCGAACAACAAAGGTGTAGGTTTCGTAGACTACGTGCTCTGGGGCCAAGACGGTAAACCGCTCGCAGTGGTGGAAGCCAAGCGCACGACTACAGATCCGAAGGTGGGCCAGCAGCAGGCCAAACTCTACGCCGACTGTCTCGGGCTAATGCACGGACAACGCCCACTCATCTTCTACACGAACGGCTACTCTACTTGGCTATGGGACGACTTAGCCTACCCACCTCGTAAAGTCTCAGGTTTTTACAAACGCGATGAGCTGGAGCGTCTAATCAACCGACGAGGTTCTCTCAAGGAACTCAGGACCGATGACATCAACGAAGAGATAGCTGGCCGCTACTACCAAAAACGAGCAATCGTAAGTATCGGAGAGGTTCTCTCTAGCAAGCGACGTAAGTCACTTTTAGTGATGGCGACAGGTACAGGAAAGACGAGAACTTCTATCGCCCTTGTAGACCTCCTACAACGCAGTAACTGGGCCAAGAACGTACTCTTCCTCGCTGATCGCATTTCCCTCGTCAATCAAGCTACAGGAGCCTTCAAAACTCACCTCCCAGAGGCAACCCCTGTCAACCTCGTTACTGAGAAAGATAAACAGGGCCGCGTCTACACCTGCACTTACCCGACGATGATGGGGCTGATCGACTCACTCAAATGTGGTGAAGCAAGATTCTCACCCGGCCATTTCGACCTCATCGTGATCGATGAAGCACATCGTTCGATCTACAAGAAGTACCAAGCTATTTTCGAATACTTTGATTGCCTGCTAGTAGGACTTACTGCCACGCCCCGTGAGGAAGTAGACAAGAACACTTACGAACTCTTCGACCTCGAACCAGGCGTCCCTACCGATGCCTACGAGCTAGAACAAGCCGTGAGTGACGGTTTCCTCGTTCCTCCGAAGGCTAAGATCATCGACATGAAGTTTCCTCGGGAAGGCATTACCTACGACGAACTCGATGAAGATGAAAAAGAGGAATGGGAATCACTCGACTGGGGGAATGGAGAGGCTAGCACTACGCCAAGCCACGTCAACGCATCAGCCGTAAACAAGTGGCTCTTTAACATCGACACTGCTGACAAGGTGCTACAGGAGCTAATGAAGAATGGCCACAAGGTAGAAGGTGGCGACCGCCTCGCTAAGACCATCATCTTCGCCCGCAACCATAAGCATGCCGAATTTATCGAAGAAAGATTCAATCACCACTATCCTGACCTCAAAGGGCATTTCGCTCGAATCATAGACAACTACAGCAAATACCCGCAGTCTCTGATCGATGACTTCTCAATTGCAGAGAAAGACCCACACATAGCTATCTCCGTCGACATGCTCGAAACTGGAATCGATGTTCCTGAAGTCTGTAATTTAGTATTTTTCAAACCTGTATACTCGAAGATCAAATTCTGGCAAATGATCGGACGTGGCACCCGCCTCTGTCCCAACCTCTATGGCAATGGTCATGACAAACAGGACTTCAGAGTATTCGACTTCTGTGGCAATTTCGACTTCTTTAGAGAAAGTCCAGAAGGCCTAGTCGCAGGTAGTGGCGAATCTCTGAGTTCACGGCTCTTCCGTAATCGAGTCGCTTTCATAGAGGCTGCTCAAGATTCAGAGAACGCCGCTCAGAGTCAGACACTCCAGAACATCCGAAATACTCTGCAGCAACAGGTCACCTCCATGCACATGGATAACTTTCAGGTTCGCCTGAAACGCGAGCTGCTAGAACCCTTGCAGTCGAAAGATTTCTGGAATCAGCAGAAACTCCCAAGCGCTGACCTACTCACCCTATCAGATGAGATCGCTCAACTTCCTGACACCCTAGAAGCGGAGAAACTGGAGGCTAAGCAGTTCGATGCAACGATGCTCACTATGCAGCTAGCCCTTATCACGGTACAAGCTTCACGGTTCGAGGGCAAGCGTAAGGTTCTGATTGAAATAGCCAGTAAACTAGAGGAGAAGAACAACATTCCAGCGGTCAGAGAACAGCTGGCACTCCTCCAAGCGATGCAGGAGGTGGAGTTTTGGGAAGGCATCACGCTCGACATGCTAGAGGATGTTCGCCTCAAGCTCCGAGACATCGTCTACTTGATCGACAAATCAGCGCAGGCCACTCTCTATACGAACTTCGAAGACGAAGTCCTCACTGTGAGAGAAGATTCAGTGATCGACATCCCTGTAATGACCGGAGCACAGTACGAGAAGAAAGTCAGAGCTTCTTTACAACAAAACCTTGACCGTATCGAGATTAAGAAACTCCGCGAAGGCAAACCTCTCACACCTCAAGATGTAGAGCAGTTACAGAATATGCTTGTCCAACTGGGCGACACAGCAGGCTCTCAGCTACTCGACGAAATGCTTGTACGCAATGAGGCTCCAAACTTACTTCTCTTCATCCGGAGCTGTGTAGGTATGTCACGAGAAGCTGCTCTCAAACACTTTTCATCTTATTTAGACAGCCAAAGCTTTAGCTCCACTCAAATTCGCTTCGTAGAACTTATCGTCTCACAACTCACAGCGAATGGGGTGGTATCTGCCGCGGCCCTCTACGAAATGCCCTTCACTAGTATCCACGCAGAAGGCCCTGATGCGGTTTTCCCTAACGCAAATGTCCTAGATGGAATCTTTGAGAAGATCGACGAACTCAACCAGGTAGCTGGGTAACCGTAGACTAAAATGACTTCTGAAACATTCGACAATGCGCATGATTCAGTTTTCTAGAGCTTGACTTAACATCACGGGCGTTGGGTTGAATGATTTGAGAGTAATACGGGATTACAAACGATGACTGAATATAAAACACCGCTTCAAGGGACATGGGCCTACGAGGCAACAGCCCTAAAGAGATCCGGTCTGCTCAAGGCGGGAACTTCGGTACAGCTCTATCGTCAGCCAAAAAATCCACATGACCGTAATGCTATCTCCGTCCATCTGGAAGGATCGATGATAGGTTTTATCCCCAAAGACCTAGCAGAGAAACTAGCTCCATTATTGGATGTAGGCAATCAAGCTTCAGCAAAGATCTCTCGCGTCACTTCAAAGAAGCCTAAGCCCCCAAATCTAGAACGCTTCCCCGGAGTCTCTATAAATATCAACATTCAAGATCCCTATGCAGATTCGGCCATAGAGCAAATCCTAACAGAAGCTGGTTCGTACAAGAACGTGAGGGGCGTGTATCGGATTTTTTGCATTCCTGAGCGAAGGTGCTACATAGGATCAGCTAAGAACATTGATGCACGCTTCCGTACGCACATACAGGACCTTAAACACAAAAGACATACAAACAAACAACTGCAGGAAGCATGGAATTCATACACGCCCTCGGATTTCCAGTTCTCGCTTCTTGAGAGTATGGAAGGTTCAGATTTTAGCTCAGCCGAAGAAAAGTGGATCAGTAAGTTCGACAGTCATCAGAACGGGTACAACGCCACCGCAGACGGGCAAGGTGCAACCGGTAAAAATACTAATATCCAGACATCAATCTCAGCATATGATCCCACCTCTCAACAACGACTTTCTGAAAAAAGAGATTTTGGTTCCCACTCTGATCTACATTCCTGCATAACTCCTCAAGCTCCCGCACCCTCTCATCCTGAGAAAAAAAGAAAAGCCGAGCCTCTGCCTATTCCATGGTTCACAATCTTGGTTTTCATCAGTTTAATTTGTCTGCTCATCTACCTCGTCGAATCTAACACATAAAGTCAAACAACCAATAAATCGTTCATTTACAGGGCTCTATGACCTCAACGTCGAATGTATCGGTACAGGTGCCAATCGGCACGAACGCCCCCACAAACCACTCATGCTATTAGCTGCAATTGAGCTTATCGATCGAGCTCATACTCCTACGAAACAGAATGGACGAACGCCCGGAATGAGCGTGCAGAATGTCAAGGCGGAGTGAAGGAGATCCGCACGCGCAGGACTACTGAATGACAACGATGGCATTCTGTAAGATAATCCGATTTACGCTAAAATCGCATAGCGCAAACTTCACTAGACTGAACCACACTCCATTCGTCTTTTCAGTGTCGAGAGATGGTATTAATCTCCACCTTTAGCTTATTTCACATGCGGTGCTAGGAATAGGCAACCTAGCTTAAACTTTTCTTGGTACCTCATCTGTTTTTGTAGCTCCTGCTGATTTCTGTAAACGCCCACCCAAAATCTCATCCTTCAAAACGGCCACACAATGGCCACACAAGCTTCTTTCCAACAAAAAACGCGACCCTCTCAGATCGCGCATTTTTTAGAGTGCAGTGGTACCGTCGACCGGACTCGAACCGGTACGTCCCGAAGGACAGCAGATTTTAAGTCTGCGGCGTCTACCAATTCCGCCACGACGGCTTTGCAATTCAGGGCCCAGTAGATGGTCCCATATGCAACCTGCGGGGCGCAGCCTACTCGCGAGATTCAATCTCGTCAATGGTTGCTTTTAGAGATTTTTTCACATCCCCACTAGATGACTCATACGCAGTGAGTAACGCAGGAAGCGCAGCCTTACTCCCAAACTTTCTCAGCGCATTTGCAGCAGATTGCAGCTGAATGGGCTCTAATTCTGGCATCATTTCTATCAAAATTTCTTCCACCATTGGCCCCGCTTCTACCAATTCTGCCTCCATCCCCACTGGGTCCCGCATCCACGCGTAAAGCACTACATCTCCCCCCTCACGCACCTTTTGGCCAATGATAAAATCCACATAACCACGCGACACCGTTTTTTGATTCAAGGCCAGTTCTCTAGCCCGCTTCAATATAATGTCTGCAGCTCCGTCCCCCTCAACACTCCACACAGTCATCGCCCCCATTAGATCTTCCCAATGTTCGTCTGAAACATTCTCAGAAAGAACCAATAACTGATTCGCAATATCTGACCTGAGCGAAAGCTTACTCACCTTTGCTAACCTCAATACTGCATCATGCTGCCGCTTGGGATCAATATGCTTCAGCTCTTTTAAATTGAGCCGGTAAAAGTTTGGATGCGCCTCATCTAGCAAAGCGTCCGAATCAGCAACCTTCATCGATTCTAAATCCACGTACACATCAATCACTCGGAGCTCGCGGTGCACCTTAGCCACAGCCCCCACCCGCTTCAAAGCCTCTGCAGCCTGATCAATGTCGACACTTGCCTCTAAATACAGGACCACCGTGGCTGGGACTTCGTTAACTTTCCGATTTTTGTACACCCGAGGTAACTCATCGCTCTTCAAGGCAGATGCTAAGTACTTGATGATGGTGTCCGTATGCGCGGGCTTGGACCGAATCAAAGTAATGGCCAGTACATCTTCCGGAGACTGAGCATCAGCTATTTTACTCTCAATAGAATCGTAACCGATGCCTAACTTATAGCGCTCTAACGCTAGTTCGGCATCTTCTTGCTCTCCCTCAGTGGACTCCACATTGATCTGAATGTCACCCTCCGAACCAGGAGACAGTTGCTCAGGATAAAGTAACGGCATCGAACACACCCCTGCTGCTAACAATAGAGCAAGGATGACTCCAACCACACGATACTTCCTGAAACCAAAGATAATCAACAAGCTACCCAGTAAAGCAGCAAACCCCGCCAAAACCCAGCGCTTATCATCAGTCACATCGGTCAAAATCCCCCCCTCTCCTCCCCCTAAGACAAACAGCAGAATCATTCCTGACATGAAACCTATCCCAATAAAAATCGAGAGAATCCTTCTCGGCCCCAAGGGCGTGAGTTCACTTGGGTCAACCTGCTGGTCATACTCAGCAGTCTCAAAAGAAACATCCGCAACCTGACCTATATCTGGACTTTTCTTTGTGAAACTCGCAAGTTGATCTGCCTTCTCACCCGGAAAATGCCGCATCGCTAGGGTATCAATGTGCTCCTCTGAGAGATCAAATGGATGCCCACAACTTCCACATTCTACCGCTTCTCCCATCAGCTCTTCTGGGACTTCAAAACGCTCGTGACACTCTGGGCATTGGATCTTTATCTCACTCATAGCTTCGCTCAACTCTTAGACTGAGCTTACTGTGCCCTTGTTAGGATGGCGAGTCACAAAATTTCTCCAATCCGACGGGTAGCACTTGCGTACAAGGAATTCGCCAGATAGAGCTTTCTCTATGTTACCTGAAGTCGAGTCCCTTCTCATCGTCCAAAACCGCGACCAAAAGATCAATACGGTCCAGCAAAACCTCGCGAAAATCCCCCGCGACAAAGCACGCGCCGAAGACAAACTCAGCAAAGATAAAAAAGCGGTGGCCGATGCCAAAACCGCCTACCAAGACAACGAAGTAGCGATCAAAAACCTCGAACTCGACATCGCTACCCGCCGCGATACCATCGCAAAACTCAAAACACAACAATTCGAGACCAAAAAAAATGACGAATATACCGCACTCGGTAATGAAGTCATCCGCTACACAGAAATGGTCGATGAACTCGAAACCAATGAGCTCGAGTTGATGGAAAAAGCTGATGAACTAAAAGCTAGTCACTCTAAAGCCATGGAGGCACTCGCGCTCACTCAAAAGGAAGTCAATAAAGACATCGCGGACCTCGACGAAAAAGCCAACCAAAACAAAGAACGCCTCCAGGAACTCCAATCCGAACGCGCCGAACTTGTCAAAGCCGTAGATGGCTCACTTCTCGCACTCTATGACCGCCTGCTCAAAAGCAAAGGTGATGACCCAGTCGCCCCGCTCAAAGGATCACAATGTGGTGGCTGCCACATGAAAGTGACTGCCTCCACTGTCGTCGCCGTCCAGTCAGAAAAATCGGTGGCCCAGTGCGAGAACTGCGGACGCATTTTATATTGCTAATTCGTGATTGCACATTGATGCTAATTGGTGAATAGCATCCCGCCCAAGCCCTTCACCCATCACCTACTTACCATCGTGCTTCCCTGGTTCGACAACGGCAAATTCCCTCTTTTTCTCGCTCCTATGGCTGGAGTGACTGATGTCACATTCCGTACCATCTGCAAGGAGCTCGGCGCAGACGTCATGGTCACCGAGTTTGTCTCCGCAGAAGGAATCGTCCGACGTGATGACCGCACCCGTAAGTATACCGAATTCCATGAAGGCCAGCGCCCGGTTGGCGTGCAGCTCTTTGGCGCCGATGGTGAACGCATGGGTGAAGCCGCTAAAAAAATCATCGATTGGAAACAACCAGATTTCATTGATATCAACTTTGGCTGCCCAGTCAGTAAAGTGGTCTCAAAAAATGGCGGTTCTTCCTTGCTGAAAGACTGCCCACTCTTGGCGTCAGTGGCGTCGGGAGTCGCTAAAGCCGTCGGTGACCAAGTCCCCGTCACCGCAAAAATTCGTGTCGGCTGGGATGAGAAAAGTATCAATGCCATCGAGGTGTGCAAAACCCTCGAAGACTGCGGCATGCAACAAATTGCTATCCACGGCCGCACCCGCTCACAGGGCTACCGAGGGGAGGCCAATTGGGAGATCATCGATGCCTGCGCCCAGTCGACCGACCTGCCAGTCATCGGCAATGGTGATATAGCTTCAGGCGAAGACGTGGAACGTCGTAAAAATTCCACCGCCGTATCAGGCCTCATGATCGGTCGCGCCGCCATGCAAAACCCATGGATCTTCCGTGAAGCCAAACACTACCTTGAAACTGGCGAACACCTTCCCCCAATCCAAATTGAAGAACGCTGGAGACTCATTATCCGCCACTGTTCACTCGCTACCCAATCAGACCGTTACGGTGGCGAAGAAAAACACACTATCATGGCCATGCGCTCACGACTCATGGCCTACTGTAAAGGCTTCTCCGGAGCCAAGGCCCTCCGCCAAAAGCTCTGCACCGTCATCTCAGTCAACGAGTTAGAAGATATCGCAGCCGACCACCTCGCTGGAAAGTTCGACCACGCACCAGTGCACAGCGAATAGCTCGACCTCTCATTCACCCTCTTTTCCCAGCAGCCATTCGAAAGCCTCTAACTGAGCATCTGTCGTTGCTAACTGGTGCCCACCTTCAAAGGAAAATAAGGCGACCTCACAACCACGTTTCTCTGACAGATAATCTGTATCAGGCTTCGTAAAAGCGATTGCCCCGTGGTCCTTATGTCCATTCACCATCGCTACACGCATCCCCTCCCGACATTGCATCGTGTAATCACGTGCTAGCCACCCACCATTCGCATAAATGCCTGCCCATGGCCGCTCAATAACTGCCGAGTAAAAATACGCCCTCAGCGCCCCGCCTGAGTCTCCCCCCAAATACACCCGACTCGGGTCATGCGAAATGACCTCTAACTGCGGCAACATCTCTCTAAAATGATCTTCGCTTACCTTGCGCAACCCCTTTTTGTTATAAAAATCGAAAGTGTGATTACTAAAGTAATCCGCAGTCACTAACACCAGGCCAGCCTTCTCAGCTGCCTCAAAATGCCGCAACATCATCCGGTATCCCGTGCCAGATGAAGAAAATAAAATCATCATCGGCGCGCTCCCATCAGCAACATAACTGGAAGGCTTATAAACGTAGTAATCAATCGTGTACTTCCCAGTGGTTTGTTTGAACTCCAAACCCCCTCCCATTTCGGTCAACTTGGCATCTAACTTTTCACGGTGGGTAAACCATTGCCTCACATATGCCTGATCACTCAGACTTAACTCCATCCGCTTCACCTCACTTTTCTCACCCGCATCATTTGCTAATGTAACCACATCAGTTTCACTGTTCCAATCCAGTACCAATGCCTGAAACTTCTTACCATCTAGGTACTGCCACTCTCTCACTGCCGTGTTGGCTGCGAGTGATCCGATTTGTAAACTCGTAATGAGGCTCAATAAAATAGCTTTCTTCATAATCTATGGGTGCTTTTCAAATACGACATTCCTTATCTAAATGAACACACTCTCCCTATCAAGTATATACCATTGCACCCCTAACTAACAGAATACTACTAGCCCTTCTGACTAAACCACATCTCTATGCACCAGCCATGATGCGCTAGCATGCTCTCTTGAGTCACAACACAAAAGCCAGCCTCCCCGAGGAGGCTGACTTGCGACACACACGACTTGATATTACATGACTACTTTTCGTATTTCTCTACTAGCTTGATGAACTCAGCACGCAGCCCTTTCCCATCATTGCCTAATCCCTTTTCCGCGAGTGCCTGCACCATCTTAAGGTCGCCATTCCCTTTGTACTCACTCTCTCGCAATTGCATCCCAAACAAAGCCACTGCTGCTGCGAAATTAAGATCAACCTTTGAATCACTCTCAGCCCCATCAACAAATGGCACAGTCAAGTAGGTACTCTCGTCATCGACCTTCTGCTCCGCTTGCTTGTATGCCAACTTCACAAAGCACATCTCATCACTCTCTTTTAATGCCACTTTCGCCTCCTCTTCTTTCTTCTCAAAATAACGAGAGGCATCAATCTCAGGCCCGAAGGGCTTTCCGTCCGCAGGAATGATCTCATAGAGTGCCGTCACGCTGTGCCCAGCACCAATCTCTCCAGCATCCACCTTCTTATCTAAGAAGGCCTCTGGAGGCAACATGCGATTCGCATAACCAATCAAACGATACGCCTTCACCTTACTCGGGTTCATCTCCACCTGCACCTTCACATCTTTGGCTATCGTCACCAAAGTACCCATCATGTCTTCTAGCAACACCTTGCGCCCCTCTTTGATCGTATCAATATAGCTATAGTTCCCATTTCCATGGTTGGTGATGGACTCAAGCATCGCATCGTTGATATTCCCTGATCCAAAGCCTAACACTGATAGATAGGTCCCACCTTTCGCTTTCTCTTTTACGAGCTTCGTTAACGCCTCTCTATCTGACACCCCAACATTAAAGTCCCCATCTGTAGCCAGAATGATACGGTTCACCCCTCCTTTAACAAATTGCTCCTGAGCAACCTTATAGGCTAGCTTAATTCCTTGCCCACCGGCTGTCGAACCTCCAGCCCTCAAACTGTCCATCTTAGCCAAGACCTTCTGACGCCCAACATCATCCATCTTCGTAGCCGGCAAGGCTAAACCTGACGCCCCTGCATAGACAACAATGCTCACTGTGTCCTCTTCATTCAGTTCTTCTAACAAATACTTCATGGACTCCTTCAGCAAGGGTAGCTTCGCAGAATTATTCATTGACCCTGAAACATCTAACAAGAAAACCAAGTTCGCTGCTGGTCGCTCTTCCTGTACCATATCTTTTCCTTGCAGGCCAATGCGCACGAGACGATGTTTCTGGTTCCAAGGTGCTGCCATGGAATCCACCTGCACAGAAAATGGATGCTCACCTTTGGGCTGAGGATATGAGTAGTCAAAGTAATTCACCATCTCTTCAATACGAATTGAATCTTTTGGAACCTTTTGCCCTTGGTTGATCATCCGACGCAAATTCGCATAACTAGCAGTGTCCACATCCACAGCAAAGGTAGAAAGTGCACTACGCTCATCCACAGGAGCTGTCCATTTGTTGTCGCTTAGCTCACCGTAACGCTCAGCATTGGGCTTCTCCAATGGCGGCTCTCCTGGATGCGGTGGACAAATCGCAATCTGCGGTCTCCTCACATCACGCCCAAAAAAGGCTTCTTCTCTTTTTAAAGCCATCGCCCTAGCCGGCTTGGGTGCACTTGCTGCCCCAGGCATCTGCTTCTGCAATCGCATCCGCATTTGAGGCTGCGCTGCGGAATTCGCCGCTATGGCTGAATCAGCAGCCGCAAATGCGTCAACCCGTGACGCACTCTGGTCAGCCAAGGCCCCATCACCAGAATAATCAGCGCGGAATGCCAACTTATCTCTCAGTACAGTGTCCTCAACGCGTGCGATCTCAGCACTTGCTTTAGGCATCTCTTTCTTTCCCTCAACAACAGCCCTCGGCGACTCGACCTTCATTGGTGCAACTTCATTCTCAACATCCGAATAGCTCAAAATTTTATGCACTCCTTGATCTTCTTCCACATCCCTCCTCTGCATATAAAACACCGTCACTCCAAAGGCTAAACAAGCAGCAATACCACTTCCCATCGCCCAGCGCATACCAGGGCTCTTCACTCCTGCAACAGGATCCTCCGTCATCTCTACCACCTTTTCTTTCGCCGCGATACGTTCCTCTAATTCCTTGAGAAACTTCTCATCCTGCCCACTCCCATGCTTTGCATGTTCCTTCAACAACTCGTCTAATAATTGATCTTTCTTATCCATTTTTTATCCCTCCTGATTTTGATTTTTAAGACACTCACCTAACGATTGGCGTGCCCTCTCTAACCTTTTGCGTAAGGTCGCCCCTCCTATTTCTAACTTTTCGGCTGCTTCATCTGTCGAACACCCCTCGTAATAAAAACGCTTCACAGCTCCAGCCAGTGCATCAGGTAACTTACTGATACAATGCTCCAGCCTAACAAAGACGCTTGGGCCACCATCCTGACGGAGCTCTTGCCACGTCAGCATCTCGGCCTCCATAGACTCCAGCGCCTCATCCTCCAGAGCTACCTGCTTCTTGTTTCGGCGCATCGTCTCACGCCATTTATTCCGAACAATCCCGCGCAGCCACGACCCGAAATCGCGAGTCACATCGAACCGCTCCATATTCTCCCATGCCGTCACAAACGACTCCTGTACGATGTCTCGGCTTTGGTGATCCTCTCTGGTGAGCACACGCGCATACACCAGTATCTCACGGTGATGTTCCCTCGCCAATTCCGCGAAGGTCTCCTGTTTGGTTTTATTCATGATTACTAGAGCTTCCATAGTCTTTCATCTAGCATTGGCACTGGCGACGTCATTTGTGACATCAATCGCTAATTTTTTTTGCCCCCTCCAAAATAGCTACTCCTAAAACCACCAAGCCCAGCACTCCCCCCCCTCTACAGAAAAAGCCGCCTGAGATTTCTCCCAGGCAGCCTTCAAACTTAATATTCTATCTTCGGCTACTTCCCTTTGCGATTGGCGAGCTCTTCTTTCACCAGCCCTTCAATCTCTGCATAGAGTTCTTCGTTTTCTTTAAGCGCCGCTTTCGCTGCATCACGCCCTTGTGCTAGCTGGTTGCCATTATACGAAAACCAAGAACCACGCTTCAAAATCAAATTGTACTCAAGCGCTAGATCCAACAATGAACCAACAGAGGAAATCCCCTCGTTGTACATGATGTCAAACTCAGCTTCCGTGAATGGAGGTGCCACCTTGTTCTTCACAATCTTAATCTTCGTACGGTTGCCCTGCACCGAACCGTCAGTCGCCTTGATCTGTCCGATACGACGAATATCCACACGCACCGATGCAAAGAACTTCAAAGCTCGACCACCCGGTGTCGTCTCAGGACTACCAAACATCACCCCGATCTTCTCACGAATCTGGTTGGTGAAAATACATACCGTGCGCGCCTTCGAGATGAAACCTGTCAGCTTGCGCATCGCTGCAGACATCAAACGAGCCTGCGCCCCTACCGTCGAGTCACCGATCTCACCATCAAGTTCCTGCTTCGTAACCAAGGCCGCTACCGAATCTAACACCACTACATCAATCGCATTCGAACGCACCAATGTCTCACAAATCTGCAAGGCCTCTTCACCAGAAGACGGCTGCGATACCAATAAATCATCGAGGTTGACGCCCAGACGACGCGCATACTGCGGGTCCAATGCATGCTCAACGTCAATGAAAGCAGCAAGACCTCCCTTCTTCTGAGCCTGAGCAATCGCAGTCAGCGTCAAAGTGGTCTTACCTGATGATTCAGGTCCAAAGACCTCAATGATACGACCACGTGGAAATCCACCGACGCCCAATGCTCGGTCAATTAACAAATTACCTGTAGGAATGACATCCACATCCACACGGTGTTCATCCCCCATCCGCATAATGGCTGTCTCGCCAAATTCTTTCTGAATATGCGTGATCGCAAGATCTAGATTCTTCTTGCGGGCTTCTTGGAGCTTCTGGGCAGCTTTCTCTTCAGCTGCTGATTCTTTCGTAGACATATGGCTAATAAGTTCAGGTTGGGCAGACACAATAGTAAGTGGTCAGTCGTATACCTGCACACTGCTCCTTTCCCTCATTCTGGTCAACACAAAAATGGTGTTCGGAGGAACATTTTTCAGACAAGCTCACGCAAACCCTTTAGTTTACTTAAGTTTCTGCCCCCGCTCATTCTGATCTCGACAAATGGCCAACGCTCCATCTAGTGTAACGATCTGGCGATTGCCAATTTGTCAGATGTGATTGTGAGAGCTCGCCTCTCGCATTCCCCCGGCCGCTGATCCTCACCTCGCCTCAAGTCTCTGACCTGAGCTCCATAACCGATATCAGATTATGCCAACCATCTTGCGCCCAAGCCTTCTTTTCGTCGCCCTGAGCTCAGCTCCACTTCAAGCTGCCGTGATCGACCTCAACAACAATGGCGTCAGCGACATCTGGGAACACCGCTACAATGCCACCGCTCTGGTCGCTGACAGCACCAAAAAAGCGAGTGACTTCGATGGCGACGGCCACAGCAATTACCTGGAATCTCTCGCAGGAACCGACCCTCGTGACGCCAGCTCTCACAGCAAGATTCACAGCTTAGAAAAAAATCTCACTCAGCTCCGTGTGTCCGCAGCTGCTGAACCAGGAAAAAGCTACCAACTCGCTCTCTCACCCAACTTGACTTCCCAATCATGGGTAAACCACGGTCCGCCCATCCTTGCTACCACAGACGCTATCGAATCCATCCTTACGGGCCAAACCAACCAACGCGTATTCTATCGATTCAGTATCGTGGACGTAGATTCTGACAATGATGGCGTCAATGACTGGGAGGAGGCCCAACTTGATGGCTTCGACCCGCAAAACAATGACTCCTTCGCCATGAGTCAGACAAACTCCGACCTCACTGCCGCTACCAGCCAACTTCAAGCCCTCCAGTCCAACGCAGTCACCATTTCTGCAGAAGTCCCCAAAGCCTACGAAAAAGAACAAATAGCAGCCCAGTTCCTCATCACGCGCAGCGGTGACACAGCATACCCACTCACGCTTCAACTTCACTTCAGTGGCGACACCGACCCCACTAAAGGCTCAGCCGCACCTACCGATTACCAACTCAAAACGGCCGACGATACCCCCATCAGCGATAAAATCACCATCCCAGCAGGACAAAGCGCAATCACCCTCTTCTGCCACCCCACCACCGATAACCAAGTAGAAGTCCCTGAACGCCTCCATTGCCAAATCGGAGCCACCAATGCCAGCGCCAGCATCCAGATCTGCGATGCCCAAAATACTAGCGCAAACGCCCGACTCTTCCTCGCCAGTCTCAGCCCTGAGCCCGGGGTCACCTCATCCGCCTCAGGACTATCCACCATCCTCGTCAACGGTGAAAACTCTATCGGCCTCGTCAACCTGAGCTTCTACGGCATGACCTCCCCACAAACTGCCGTCCATATCCATATCAAAAACCCCTTCACTGGCCCCCACGTAGAAAGCCTCCCCATGGGCCAAGTAAATGAACATAACTGGAATATCCGCGCCGCCCATTTCCTCAATACCGACCAAGCCGTTTTGGACGCCCTCTTTAATGGCCAACTCTATATCAATGTCCACTCCAGCAACTACCCCGCAGGAGAAATCCGCGGGGACTTCACCCTCACTGACGGCACTAACACCTTCACCCCACCCGCAGCTGCCCCCTCTATCCCCGCTCTCACTGGCGATGCCCTAGAACGCGATATAGCCCGCTTCCTCACCCAGTCGACCTTTGGCCCCACCCCAGACCTGATCGCCGAACTTAAAACCCTTATCAATAGCCCAAGCCATAATGGAGACCAAATCTCAGCCTACACTGCATGGCTCGATTCCCAATTCTCCACCCCATCCCCAGATCTCGAACCCTACATCCACGCCGCAGATGCCCAAATCCGTTACCTTTACAGCATCCCAGGCTCACCAGACTTCCGCCAAGACACCCAACCACGCTCTACAAACCGACGCCGTGCTTGGTGGTTGCTCGCACGCCACGCGCCAGACCAAGCGCGCCAACGCCTCGCCTTCACCCTCAGCGAAATCTTCGTGACCTCAGAAAATGAAAACACGGTAGACACCCGCCACTACGGCCATGCCAGCTACTACGACATGCTCAAGAACCAAGGCTCTGGATCCTATAGAAACTTACTAGAGCATATATCCACCCACCCCATCATGGCCCAGTACCTCTCGCACCTCAGAAACTCGAAGGCCATCTACGACAACCAAGGCAATGTCATCATTTCGCCCGATGAAAACTATGCACGCGAAATCATGCAGCTCTTCTCTATCGGCCTCGTCCAGCTCCACCCCGATGGCTCGCTCAAACTCGACAATGCCGGACTCCCCATCCCCACCTACGCCCAAGACGATATCTCTGAACTCTCACGCGTCTTCACCGGCTGGTCCTTCGCCAAAATCCATAACCCAACCGACAGCCAAAATGTCGAAGACAATACCAACTTCAACTTCGGTAATGGAAAACGTTATTACGAAACTCAATGGCAAACCCGCCTCAAAAATTTCCCTGAGTACCACGACAACGGCGCCAAGTCCTGTCCACTCCTCGGCCTTGATATTCCAGCAGGCGGCACCGGCGAAAGTGACCTAGACCTGACCTTAGACTACCTGGCCCAACACCCAAATACCGCCCCCTTCATCAGCAAACGCCTCATCCAGCGACTCGTCACTTCCAACCCCTCTGCCGGCTATATCCATCGGGTGAGCCAAGCCTGGTCCACCCACAACGGCAACCTTCAAGAAGTCTTCAAAGCCATTCTCCTCGACTACGAAGCCCGCTCACTCGAAGCTACCCAAGCAATCACATTCGGCAAGAAGAAGGAGCCCATCATTCATGCCGTCGCCCTCATGCGCGCCCTCGACGCCCAGAGCCAAATGCCACTCTCAGATCTCGACCCCACAGACACTAGCATTGCCGACCTAAGCACCTTCGCCACCATGCCAACCCGCTTTGCCGCCTTCGCTGACGACCTCGCTAAATTCCCTGCCGACACCACGCGCGTCAGAATCAGCAGCACTGACAGCAGCTTAGGACAAACCCCACTCGCCTCCCCCACCGTATTCAACTGGTTCCTCCCCGACTATTCCCTCGCTGGCCCCATCGCCAATGCTGGCCTCGCCATCCCTGAATTCCAAATCTGTACCGAGACCTCCGTCGTCACCAATATTAACTTCCACTACTCACTCATCTTCTCAAGCAGTGGCATTGGCGCGTCAGAAGTACCCAACCAAGGGGAGCTGGACGCCGACCTTAACCCACACCCGACATACAACCCCTACGCTTACGCAGCAAAAGATGACCACATCCTCGCTGATCTCACCAGCGCCTCCACTGCCGGCCAACTCTATCTCAGTATCATGGACACCAACGGAGATGGATTCGTAAGCTCTGCAGACACAAGCTTCGATGATAGCGCCACTATTCACCAAGCCAGTGAGGCCATCGTCAATCACTTCGACCTCCTCCTCTGCTCTGGTCGCCTTCAGTCCGAGTACGCCGCCGGCTACACCCAGGGCAGCCCAAGAGCTGACAACCCACGCGACATCATCCTCCATCACGTGGCCAATTACGCCACCTACCTCGATGACAACGATAACCTCGAAGACCAAGCTAAAATCCTCAGGTTTCGCCTCCAACAAGCCCTCTACCTCATCACGACAAGCCCACAGGCCATCATCCAAAAATAACGCACCGAAATTATGCGACCATCCGATAAAGAAGCCCAGCAAAGCCGCCGCCACTTCCTTCGCCAGTCCGCCTGTGCCAGCCTAGGTGTCACCGGGCTCGTCAACGCCCTTGCCCAAGTGCGCCTCATGACCGCAGCGATCGCTGCCGAAGCCTCCTCCACTCCAAGCTCCGACTACAAGGCTCTCGTGTGCCTCTTCCTCGCCGGTGGCAATGATTCCTATAATATGCTCGTCCCCATTGGCGACCCCAGCTCTGATGAAGCGCGTGCCGACTACGAGGCTGCTCGTGGCATCTTAGCCCTAGACCGCAACCTCGCTCACCCTCTCAATACCCCCACTGCCGCACCTGACACCCCCACCGACGCATTCAAAAAACACTACGCCAGCGCCTTCCCACCTCTCGGCACCCACCCCAATGCCCAAGGCCTCGCCGACCTCTACAATGCCGGAGAGCTGGCTTTCGTCTGCAACGTCGGCACCCTCGCCTACCCTATCCCAACACGAGGCGACTTCGTGAACGAAACCATTCCCGTCCCCCACCAACTCTTCTCCCACTCAGATCAACAAACCCAATGGCAATCATCGATCGCTGACAAACCATTCTCCACCGGCTGGGGCGGCCGCACTGCCGACCTTCTCAATGCTTCCTACAACCCCAATAGCAAGGTCTCGATGTCCATCTCCATCGATGGTATCAATTCCTTCCAAGTGGGCACCGCTGGCGGAGTGACCCAATATGCCGTTAACCCTAGCGGCACTGTCTCACTCTCTGGTTTCGGCACCAATTACTCAAATGCCTACAACATCGCCGGAGACCCTAACTCAGGCTACAAGGATAATGATACAGGCCGCCGCCTCAAAGCCTTCGAGGATATCATGCGCCTTACCCACGAAAATCTCCTCGAAGATCAATACAACAAAATCGTCCAGTCCGCCCGCGATAATGAAGGAATCATTGGCGCCTCACTCACCGCCGCCGCAACCACTGGCGTCGACTTCGACTCCCACTTCCTCAATGCCCAAACCGACCTCGGAGACCAACTCAAAATGGTTGCTAAACTCATCGCAGGCCGTGACCCACTCGGCAATAACCGCCAAATCTTCTTCGTCCAAATTGGCGGCTTCGACACCCACCAATCCATGCTCGATGACCACGCTAACCTCATGGACGAACTCTCTCAAGGCCTCGTAGCATTCCGCAATGCCCTCAAAGATCCAAGCATCAACGCCTTCGACAAAGTCGTCACCTTCACAGCTTCCGACTTTGCCCGCACACTCACGCCCAATGGTCAAACCACAGCCGACGGCTCCGACCACGCATGGGGAGGCAATGCCATCGTCATGGGCGGCCCAGTCCAAGGCCGCAACCTCTACGGCCACTTCCCATCACTGAAAGTCGGCGACGCCACAGGCTCAATCGACTCCCACAGCTCTCGCGGCAGACTCATCCCTGACACCTCAGTCGACCAATACTCAGCCGTCCTCTCCCATTGGTTTGGGATCGATAGCTCAGCCCTCGATGCTATCCTCCCAAACCTCCATCGCTTCGACAACCCCATCAGCACAAGCTCAGCCAACCTGAACTTCCTCTAAGGCACTATGAGAAACTCCCTTCTCACCCTTGCCATCCTCATCCTTGTCGCAGCCATTGCCACGTACTTCTGGCGTGGCGCCCCCCACACACACGCTCCATCCCCCCCAAAAAAACAGGCAACCAGCCTCAACTCTCCCCCGCAAAATAAACCTGCGCCCCAAAAAACCGTCACACGACACCCGATCACCCGAACCTGTGAACATCTCAACGCCCCATCCCACTCCGTGGATCAGGACCTCGCCCTCCTCCAATCTCTCTTGAGAGTGCACCGCAAAGCCTTGGACGGCAACCCCACTGGCTTCAACGACGAAATCACCTCCCAATTAATGGGAAAAAACCAGCTTGGCCTCGCCACACTCGCTCCCCCCGCCAACGCACTCTCAGCCAATGGTGAATTACTCGATCGGTGGGGCACCCCCTATCGCTTCCACGCATTAAGCAAAAAACAAATGGAAGTGATCAGCGCTGGCCCAGATAAACGCTTCTTTACCCAGGATGACACCCGACTCCTTGAATAAAAAATGCCAGCCCCATAAAGGAGCTGGCACCTGAGAAAGTAGACAACTACTGCGCCTCGTAATCTTCGGGCTTGTACTCGAAGACGCGCACCCCTGGTGCATCAGTCACATAGTTCCACAACCAGTGGATAAACACACTCAACTTCGAGCGGAAGTCCACCAAGAACATGATGTGAATGAACAACCACGCCAGCCAAGCAATAATGCCTTTGAGCTGAATCTTGCCAAATTCCACCACAGCGTGTGAGCGTCCCACAATCGCCATGGACCCTTTATCCCAATACACAAAGCCTGGGCGTTCTTGCCCCTCGTTGCTCGGTACTGCTTCACTCACCAAAAGTTTACCAATAAAGCGCCCCATCTGAGACGCCGCTGGAGCCACGCCAGGTACTGGCTTGCCCTCAGCATCCTTCATGAAAGTCACATCCCCAGCGACAAAAATGTCTGGATATCCAGGAAGTGCTAAGCTCGCCTCCGGAGTCACCTTGCCAGCACGGTTCACCTCCACAGGCAACTTCGCAACAATCCCTTCAGCTTGCACACCAGCTGCCCATAAAATCACTCCAGCCTCTAGCACCTCGTCACCAGTCACCACCTTGCCCTCTTGAATATCGGTCACCATCGTCCCAGTCCGTACCTCTACCCCCAGACGCTCCAATCGCTTCTGCGTATATTCCGAACTTTCCTCCTGATAGGGTGGCAACAAACGTGGCCCCGCCTCAATCAATACCACCTTCAATTTACTCGTGTCGATGCGCCGGAAGTTGCGTTTCATCGAACGCTGGATCAACTCAACAAAAGCTCCGGATAACTCAACCCCCGTTGGTCCTCCACCTACAATCGCAATCGTCATCAATCGCTCACGCTCCACCTCATCATCGCTCATCTCCGCCTTCTCTAAATTCTTCAGCACAGTTTCACGAATCTCATAGGCTTCCGCCAAAGTCTTCATCCCAATCGTATGCTCAGCCCAGTGGTCGTTGCCAAAATACCCAGTCTTAGCGCCCGCAGCCACCACCAGAGTGTCAAAATCATACTGACGCCCAGATTTGCCATGCACCGCTTTGCCTACAGCATCAATCTCGGTCACCTCATCCATCAATACTGTGATGTTCTCCGCATCAGCCAATATACTGCGCAAAGAACGTGCAATGTCATGTGAGGGTAATGTCGCTGTCGCAACCTGATATAACAAAGGCTGAAATAAATGATGGTTCGTTCTGTCAATTAAAGTGACCTCAAAGCTCGACTTGTTCGCAAGCTGCTTCGCACACTCCAAACCTGCAAACCCACCCCCAATAATCACTACTTTCTTCACTTCAGAAACTGCCATGCGCAGCCTCTAGTCTCACTCCCACAGAGATACAAGCACGACTTTGTGAATTTTTTCACAAAGTCTGACATGCACCATTTTCCCCACACCATTCACCCCACCTCATACCCACTAGTCCCCATACACTCACAGCCCATCACCCACGCATTTTCACCCATTTTCAGACGAGCAAGATCGTTCAAAATTCACCCAAAAAAACACAGGTAATAATTTCACTAAATAACAAAAAGCTATATAATAAATAGATTTACAGAACTCAATATATGAACATTTAATTTTATACGACTGTTCAAAAACACCCTCGAAAAGAGCAAGATAATTCAATACATTTTCTGGACATATTCGTATTGTACAGACGTCTTGAGAGTAACAGACATTCACCCCCCGAGAATGAAAGTGACTTTTGAGACTTAGGCAAAATACATATCGTGATGACAACGCTCTCAAGGTGTCGAATTACGAAATCCCCCCGTTCGCTGTTTGGCGGGTGACACAATCCCCTTCACCCGCCAGACGGCTCCCCCCACTTCCCCCACTCCAACAAAAAATTTAAAGATTCCTGGTTCCTCCCCCCCGCCCCCCATTGCGAAGGAAG
>NZ_JBHUJB010000021.1:249210-255754 GCF_042683245.1 Rubritalea tangerina | reverse complement strand
AACGAAGTAGTTAAAACGATACAGATAATTAGTAGTGTGATGCGTAGCATTTCTAGGAGAACGTATAGCACACCGCACCGCTGACGGGAATGTACTGTGATTTATTGTTTACGGATGGTGGATTGGAAATGGTGAGCGGAGCTCAACCGCGGTCAGCGGTTGGGTGCAGCGTCTTGTTCTACGACCTAGTGCACTAGATGGTTTCCAACTAGATGGAAGGTCATACCATCGAAACGGACCTTAATTCTCAGAAGCTATGAAGCAAGGTAGTTCTATCACAGGTCATTTACATTTAGATATCGACGTCGAGGATCTCACAAAACGCTGGAAACCTTGAAACTGATTTGGCTCACCGCATGGAAGGCCGAGAGTTCTGAAAATCTTACCTTGCTTTTGGAACTAGCAATAATGTTCGTTAAGTTCACGATGACGAAACTCCAGAGTCCCTAATCCACAGACTTTGTGAATGCATCGCAACTGATAAGACTGAGAACTAGAAAATGGTTTTCTAAGCTGTCTCGTCTGCACTGAGTAATCTGGATGAGCACTCTACAATGGGATATTTCTAGTAGAACGTAAAGCACACCGACTGATGACCACTCAGTGAACTTAAGGATTTATGTGATGTGGAAATTGTCATGGAAATAGGACTCTCCAGCTGGTCATCAGTTGGGTGCAGCGTCTTGTTAGCCAACTTATTGTAAATAGAACCTTGAGGATTTCTCTAAATCTTCGACCGTGCCAAAAACTGTAATAACAGCTCTATCAAGCGAAGTTCGAATAACAAAATGTGGACTAAACTCGATGCCTTGATCTGTCATGAGTTTTAGAGCCTCGTCACCGCTTAACTTTTTATGTCGTACGATTCTTGTTTTGGTGACTTCAGTGATTTTCATGACCTTTGTATAAAGGTAAGTAATATGAATTTTACCATCTGCTTCTGATAGAACCACTTTACGGCCCACAGATTTGAATGCTTGCTGAAGTAAATCCCCGTAGGTAGATCTAGGTTTTGAATCTACAATTATTTTATCGATTTCTTTAGTAGCTAAATTTTTAGGAATTGGTGTGGCTATAACGAATTCATGCGAGTTGTGATCTTTACTCCAAGTTTCCATTTCAGATACTAACTTACTAATTGAAGTACTGCGAAATTGACCGTGCCATGGTACAGGTCGATCTAGTATTTCAGCTCTAAGACAAGTTGGGAACACTATCAGCGCAAGAAGTATGTGTAGGAGGTTCATTTTTTAGGCTAACGTAAAGCACACCCACTGCTGACAGGTAATGCGCTTTGATTAATTGTTTACGGATGGGGGATTGGAAAAAGTGAGCGGAAGTCAACCGCGGTCAGCGGTTGGGTGCAGCGTCTTGTTCTGCAAAGTTAGTTATTGAGTAGCTTGAGGACCTCGAGCCTACTTACAAATGTATCTAGCTCACTCTTGGGTAATCTCAAATGGAGCTCAAGAGGTTTATCGGTTTCTATGATAGTGAATCTGAGTCGAGCCCCTAGATCACACATCTCAGAAGCGACGTAAAATCCATACTTGCCCGCCAACTTATATACTTCCTCCTGCAGGTTTTGGTATAGTTTATCCCCCACCTCATCTATGGGCTTCAACTTGATGCGTCGTGAGCTCAGTTCCTTGGACGAAACCATCTTATTCAAGGTGGAATTTATAGTCTTAAGATCTGCGTCATACAATGAAGGATCAATGTTTGTATCCCTATCAAAGCGACTTAGTTGATGGTGTAAATTTTGAGTTTGTGCAGAAAGGCTCAACCACTGACGTTGTTGAGACAGTTCATCTGCTAGAGCGAATGAGGAACAGAGAAAGGACAGTAGTACGAACAGGTATGCTGGAGGTTTCATTTTTTTTAGCAGAACGTAAAGCACATGCGATCACTGACAATCAACGCGCTTCAAGTTTGGGGTTATGGTTGAAATTATCATAAAAGTAGGACTCTCGTGCGTGTCAGTGATTGCATGATGCGTCTTGTTATATCCAGACGGTCTTTTCGATTTGCACCTAATCTGGATGAGATGAACCCAGAGAAACCATGGATAAACCTAGAAGTGACGCTGGATTCGGGAACAATGTGAAATGTTAGGATCGACGGCAATCATGAAATTACCTTCTCCCCAAAATCTCTGTAGTTCGTTAAAATCTGATAACCAACACTGTGTAGGCAAATGTTCAGACGATTTGGGAATCATGAAAAATGCCAGAAATCACTGAAATGTTCGAATCATATTCCGTGTGGAAATCTGTAGTTCGAAAATGTCCGATAAGCCAAATAACGAGAAATCAGGTCAACAACCTAGTCGAGAATAACTGCGGACGACATGGAGTAATCTGATATAACGTAAAGCACACCGCACCGCTGACGAGGGAATGTACTGTGATTTATTGTTTACGGATGGTGGATTGGAAATGGTGAGCGGAGCTCAACCGCGGTCAGCGGTTGGGTGCAGCGTCTTGTTATACAGAGACAATTTAGTGGAGCTTGTTTGGTACTGAGGTATACGTGAAACTGCATCGAGTATGTAAATAACCTGTCAAATAGGGTTATTTTTTAGGTGAAATGCGTAGCTTGCCATATTCAGTAAACTCCCAAGTGTAACCAGCTTGCAAACAGATACTATCAAGCGCCTTGCCGAAAGTCATACTTTTCTGAGGCATCAGTGAAACTTTAACCTTCTTCATTTCGCCTGGCATGATTATGCCGACTCCACCTATTTTTGAACTGTATACCATCACAACCAACTGATCTAGAGCTTCATGAAAAGCCATGTTATTTATGTTGAGATCAAGTAGTTCTTTGTGAAAGACCTTCTCCATGTGCATTGCTACCGACTCTGGAGGCTCTTGGTTTGCGAAAGATTTGTATTCAGATTTCCAGTCAGTCGACTCTGAAGCAATACTGAGCTGTGAGAGTAAGGATAGAGTTATGAGGAATGTCTTCAATTTAGTATAACGTAAAGCACACCCACTGCTGACAGGGAATGCGCTTTGATTAATTGTTTACGGATGGAGGATTGGAAGAAGTGAGCGAAAGTCAACCGCGGTCAGCGGTTGGGTGCAGCGTCTTGTTCTGTGAAACACCCTAAAACATCGCAACTGAACACGCTAGTAAAACCAATGTTTTCATCGTGCTGAGCGAACTACGAGCGACTTCACCAACAGTGGATGAGACGAACATCGTTACGCAATGAATTGAGTAGTTACTTTGCCACGAACCTCATAGAGGATGCGCCCACAATTCGTGGAAGGGGATATTGATAAAAAATTCTAAAACGTACTTTGAATGTACTCACCGTGATTTAGCAGCACAGTTCTAGAAGATAGTGCACTACTCCAACTAGCTAAATGCACAGCATGATCTCGAAATGTGGAGCTTCAGTAATAATCTTAGCAACTGATAGGCAGCACAGTAGGGGAGATGGAGATAAAGTTAGAACGTCTTCTTCACTCACAGAACGTAAAGCACACCGCACCGCTGACGGGGATGTACTGTGATATATTGTTTACGGATGGTGGATTGAAAATGGTGAGCGGAGCTCAACCGCGGTCAGCGGTTGGGTGCAGCGTCTTGTTAGCCAAGTTAGTTTAGGAATATTTCGTGCTGATTGTGTGTTAAACTACCTCATTCTCATCTTTTGGTAACTCGTGGGGCCTAATTACTGTCTTCAGAAGTGCCACGCCTGCAAGAATCGGAAGAGCTGAGATGATAATAAATCCTAAACCGGTGAAGTACATTACGATTGGACCCATCAGTCCAATGAATAAGAGTAGTATTCCAATAACGGTTTTCGGTAATTGAGACCTTCTCAGCCTTGCTCTTGCTGAGTCAAATAACGGATATGATAGTCTCAATGAGTCCTCTTCCGAATAACCTTCTACGTGTTGCAAGAACCTTACAATACCCTGCTGACCAGTACCGCATCTAAGTACATCGGTTGCTCTTCCAGTATACCTTTTCAGGAATGATGAAATATCCTCATTAGTTGAAGGAGTCTGATAGGTATTTTGGGTGTTCATTTTTGGCTAACGTAAAGCACACCGACTGATGACCACTCAGTGTACTTAAGGATTTATGTGATGATGGAATTATCATGGAAATTAGAGCTCTAAAGCTGGTCAGCAGTTGGGTGCAGCGTCTTGTTATCTCCAGACGGTACTTTGGTTTGTGCACCTAATCTGGATGAGAATGAACTGTGTGAAACCATGGATCAACCTAGAAATTTCATCGGGTTCGTACCAGCACGCTACCTTACCTATCGTGGTCTTAGAATCCCAGAGTTCCGAGTATGAACCTGTGCGAATAATTTCTGTAGTTCGTGGTGAAATGAATGGCTCAACGCCGAAGGAATAAGGGAATAATCCAGACGAGAATTACGCACGAACGACTGGCTAATCTATAGATAACGTAAAGCACATGCGATCACTGACAATCAGCGCGCTTCAAGTTTGGGGTTATGGTTGAAATTGTCATAAAAGTAGGACTCTCGTGCGTGTCAGTGATTGCATGATGCGTCTTGTTACCTCTCGACGATACTTTGGATTTGCACCTAGTCTGGATGAGAATGAACTGAGTGAAGCCACGGATAAACCGAGAGATTTCAATGGATTCGTACAAGCACACAACCTTGCGATTCGGAAACAATGTGAAATGCTAGGATCTAGATCAACTCGGAAATCACCAATCCCCTTCTCTTTCTGTAGTTCGCAACCAGACGACTAGCATCACGCTGAAGGACTAAGCGAATAATCTGTACGAGAATTACTCACGGAAGACTGGATTATCTAAGGTAACGTAAAGGTACACCTCACACTTTGTGTGATGGTGTACGCCTTGTTAGGTTGATTTAATCCTATTCATCTTACGAGAAGAGAAACCGATTTTTCTTAGCATCTAGACCTAGCTGATCAATTGCTGTTGAGATCAATGGACGATTATCCAACAGTGATTGCTCGTATGAAAAATCAGCGGCGACGCTTCGAGCCGCCCAGTCAGTCCGCAAGTTCAATTTCTTCTCCGAGTCACTGTCCAAGTGAGTATTTAATCTTGCTGACTCTGATCTATAGATCACAGCCTCTGTATAATAATCTTGGAGAAAGCTTATAAAAATCGCCGAGGCTTAAGCCTCTCTGGTTCTTAACGCTTCCGCAAAGATTATTATACTAGTGCAATAAATTGACAGTCAAGATTAAATACTCACTTGAACACTATTTATGCTTAGAAATTGATCTGACGCATCCGTTTTTCAAACCTAACGTAAAGCACACCCACTGCTGACAGGGAATGCGCTTTGATTAATTGTTTACGGATTGTGGATTGGGAAAAGTGAGCGGAGGTCAACCGCGGTCAGCGGTTGGGTGCAGCGTCTTGTTCTACAAAATGGTGCTATAGATGGTTTACAACTGGATGGAAGATTATCTGTCGGTAAGGATCATTGATTTCTGCAGCTGTGTAGCAAGGTCGTTCTATCACCGTTCATTTACACAGGGGTGTCGACGTCGAGAATCTCTGAAAGTGATGCGAACCTAAAGACGTTGTTTGGCTCATCGTATAGAAGGCCGAGAGTTCTGGGAGGTATACCCAGCAAGAAGAATCAGGAATAATGCTAGTAAAGTTCACGATGATGAAACTCCAGAGTCTCGCTTGCACAGCCTTTGCGTTATTATGGCAACTTCTATGGCTAGAAGTTTCGTAAAGGAATGAGACGCTGTCTCGTCTAGACTGGAATAGTTAGTGGAGCACTCTGCAATGGTTATATCTAGTAGAACGTAAAGCACACCGACTGATGACCACTCAGTGTACTTAAGATCTTATGTGATGTGAAAATTGTCATGAAAGTAGGACTCTCCAGCTGGTCATCAGTTGGGTGCAGCGTCTTGTTATGCAGGAGCAATTTATCGGATTTTGTCTTCGGATTCAGGTAGCCCCCATGCGTCACAATGAGCATAATGACCATCTTGCTCACTCACTCTGGTCAAGGTACACCCCTCCTTGAATATTAGCTGAATGCCGTGCTCCTCATCCCATGAGCATTCACCAGCAAGCTGGACATAAACTAACTTGTTCCCATAAGGACGTCGCACAACATTAACATCTATAAATTCAATTTCACTGAGAACTTGGTCCTGATCTGAGACCTTCACGTCAAAATACGTTGGGTCTACAGAGTCCTCGTACTCTTTGAACTCCGCGAATATATGAGGGGCTGCTACTTTGATATCATCCTCAGACAACTTAAGAAAGGAAGAGAGAGCATTGATGAACTCCTCAATGTCTGATTCATCTTCCAATATGTCAGGAGCATCTAAACACAACTTGATGCCAGGCAAACAAGAGGCTTCGAAATAAGTTACCTTTTCGAATGTCGAGCGAATAAGTGATTCTGGATTCATTTATTTAGCATAACGTAAAGGTACACCTCACACTTTGTGTGATGGTGTACGCCTTGTTAGGTTGATTTAATCCTATTCATCTTACGAGAAGAGAAACCGATTTTTCTTAGCATCTAGACCTAGCTGAT